>NZ_DASSTI010000170.1:0-5579 GCF_035708005.1 Segeticoccus sp.
TTCTCGTCGTGCCAGTCGCCGGTGACCAGGTAGAGCACGCGCCGGGCCACCGAGACGCCGTGGTCGGCGAACCGCTCGTAGTAGCGCGCCAGCAGCGCCAGGTCCACCGCTGTTTCTGTGCCGTGCGGCCAGGTGCCACCGAGCAGCGTGGTGTAGATCTGGCGGTGCAGCCGGTCCATCTCGTCGTCGTCCCGGTCGAGTTCGGCGGCTGCGGCGACGTCCTTGCCGGCGATGGCCGAGCCGGCCTTGGTGACGATGCGTTCGGCGACCTGTCCCATCTGCAGGACGGGGGCGCGCAGCACCGTGGGAACCGCGGAGTCGGGGTAGCGCAGCCGAGCGACTTTGGCCACGTGCCGGGCCAAGTCGCCCATCCGCTCCAAGTCGGCGCTCATCCGCATGGCGGTCACGACGGTGCGCAGGTCGGTGGCCACGGGTTGCTGACGGGCCAGCAGGTCCACCGACCGCTCGTCGAGGTCGCGGCGCAGGCCGTCGATCTGCTTGTCGGCAGCGATCACGCCTTCGGCCAGGTGGATGTCGGCGTCCAGCAGAGCGGTGGTGGCCCGGGCCATCGCCGAACCGGCCAGTTGGGTCATCTGCACCAGCTGCTGGGTGATCTGGTCGAGTTCCTCGTGGAAGGAGTCGCGCATGGGTGTCCTGTTCTCGTGGCCCGCTGGGGTGCTGACGCCCCGAGCGTGGCAGTCCGATGTGAACGGGTTGGGGCCGCTAGGTGAACGGTGGGTGACAAGTGGGCGGGTCGGGACTCGAGCCCGCGTCATGACGGTGTGGCGCTGCCTATGGTGGATGCGTGACGTCCACCGTGGCCGCCCTGCTCGGCGGAGCCGTTGGCGCGCTGCTGGTCCTGGGTGCCGCGCTGGCCCTGTGGCGCTCGGAGCGCACCAGCGACTGCACCCCGCCGACCGGGGCCGGCGCGTCCGGGTCGGTCGCCGACGTGCTCGCCGTCCTGGCCTCCAGCGGAATCATCCTCGACGCCGACGACGTGGTCATCAACACCAGCCCACCGGCCGTCGCCCGCGGCCTGGTCCGGGGACAGGAGCTCGCGCACGCCGAGCTGCGTGAGCTGGCCCGGCAGGTGCGCCGCGACGGTGAGATCCGCGACAGCGAGCTGGACCTTCCCCGGGGACGGTTGGGTGATCACACGGTCACGATCCGCGCCCGGGTCGCGCCACTGGGCAGTTCCCACGTCCTGCTGCTCGTGGAGGACCTGACCCAGGCCAAGCGGGTGGAGCAGGTCCGCCGCGACTTCGTCGAGAACGTCAGTCACGAGCTGAAGACCCCGGTGGGTGGTTTGGCCCTGCTCGCCGAGGCGCTCCTGGATGCGCGTGAGGAACCCGCGGCGGTGGAGCGGTTCGCCCGCCGCATGCAGGCAGATGCCGGCCGGCTGACCCGGCTGGTGCAGGAGATCGTGGATTTGTCCCGACTGCAAGGTCGCGACGCGGTCCGCGACCCACAACCGGTCAGCCTGGAGCAGGTCTGTGTCGAGGCGGGCCAACACCTGCGGCCGACGGCCGAGTCCCGCTCGATCTCCTTGGTTCTGCCTGCCTGCACAGCGTCCTCGGGTGACCACCTGGTCTGGGGCGACCGGGACCTGCTGGTCACTGCGGTACGCAACCTGGTCGCCAACGGCATCAACTACTCCCCGGACGGCACCCGCGTCGCCGTCGGCATCCACACCGCAGGAGACCTCGCCCAGGTCACCGTCACCGACCAAGGAATCGGCATCGTCGAGCAGGACCAGGAACGAGTCTTCGAACGCTTCTACCGGGTGGACCCGGCCCGGTCACGCTCGACCGGCGGCACCGGACTCGGTCTGGCGATCGTCAAGCACATCTGCGCCAACCACGGAGGCGACGTGAGCGTGTGGAGCGAGCCGCGGCGCGGCTCGACGTTCACGATCCGGCTTCCGGTCCTATCCGTGGCCGACCGCCCGGCGCGCGCCGGTGACGAGATCCACGGCCCGGCAACAACCACCCCATCGCCCACTCAATCGCAGGCAGGCACATGACACACCTGTTGCTCGTCGAGGACGAGCCCTCCTACTCCGAGCCCCTGTCCTATCTGCTGGCCAAAGAGGGCTACCAGGTCACGGTCAGCGAGACCGGCCCTGACGCGCTGGTCCAGTTCGACAACACCGGAGCCGACCTGGTCCTGTTGGACCTGATGCTGCCCGGCCTGTCCGGCCAGGAGGTATGCCGCGCCCTGCGACAACGTTCCCCGGTGCCGATCATCATGCTGACCGCCAAGGACAGCGAGGTCGACAAGGTGGTCGGACTGGAGACCGGCGCCGATGACTACGTCACCAAGCCCTACTCCAACCGTGAGCTGCTGGCCCGAGTCAAGGCGGTGCTGCGCCGGCAGACGGCGCCCGAGGAGGAGCTGCTGCCCACCCGGTTAGCGGCAGGGCCGGTGCAGATGGACATCGAACGCCACGTCGTCACCGTTGAAGACCAGCCCATCGCTCTGCCGCTGAAGGAGTTCGAACTGCTGGAGATGCTCGTGCGCAACACCGGCAAGGTCCTCACCCGTGCGCAGCTGTTCGACCGCGTGTGGGGCACCACCCACATCGGGGACGGCAAGACCCTGGACGTCCACATCAAACGACTGCGCGCCAAGATCGAACCCGAACCAGCAAACCCCACGTACCTGCTGACAGTCCGCGGCGTCGGTTACAAGTTCGAATCCCACTGACGTTCTCGCGGCCCGTGGACGGCCACCCGGAACAACCGGGCTCGCTGATCACAGAGCCTGACAAACGGACGGCAGCCCGCGCGTGAGGCCCGACGCTGCCGATGGTGCACCAAGTCGGAAGGCGATGTTGCCGCTGCGTTCACCGCATCGTCACAGGCAGGCAACCTCGGCTGGCCACGATGGAGACGTCCCCCACCGGAATGACTGAGGCGGTGGGAACGCCTTGGACATCACGACCACGAGGGAAGGTCTCATGCTGGGACAGAAGCGAATCGGGGCCGGTTGCGGCGCTGACCCGCGTGGCAGCCGGTCTAGTCGTCATGACCGCGACGAGACAGCTGTCGCCGGACACCTGCTAATCGCCGACACAGCCGGACCTGCCACCGATCGTTCGGCTCATCACCTCCGCCGGCAGGGCGACATCTCACTGCCCGTACTGCAGGTACGGGACCTGAGCCGCCGGTTCGGGCGCCATCCCGCCGTCGACGGAGTCGGCCTTACCGTCTCGGCTGGGTCCCTCCATGGACTGATCGGGCCCAAGGGTGCCGGCAAGTCCACCGTGATCGCGATGCTCCTGGGGCTCCTGCGCCCGGGCACCGGCAACATCCGGATGTACGGCCACCCCGAGAGCCCCTTCATCACCGGTCTTCCCCGCGCCGTAGCGGGCGTCCTGGATGGCCCTCGATTCCACGGCGACCTCACCGGGCGCACCAACCTGCGGATCATGCACCGCCACGGGCCGTCGTGTCGGCCTCCAGCGGGCACCGGCCCGGACGTCTGGATCGACGATCTGCTCGACCAGGTCGGGCTGACCGACCGCGCCGATGAGAGAGTGGACCGGTACTCACTGGGGATGCGTCGACGGCTCGGGCTCGCCGCGGCGCTCTTGCGGCGACCACAGCTGCTCATCCTCGACGAACCCTTCGACGCCCTCGAACCTCACCGAGCCGACACTGTGGCGCGGCTGCTGCGACGACTGCGCGATGAAGGTGGCTCGGTGCTGCTCACCAGCGCCGATCCCGACCCTGTCTGCGACCTGTGCGACGAGATCACCGTGTTGCAGAAGGGTCGGGTCGTCTACCAAGGCTGTCCGGACGAGTTACGGGGCGTCGGTTCGCCACCGGTCGTCGACCTGACCACCAACGACGACGAGCGGGCGCTGGCCATGGCCCACGCGGTCGCCGGGATGGACGCACGGCTCACCTGGGCGGGCATCTGGCGCGGGTCACCAGCCGATGCCTGCGGCATCACCGTGACCGCCCGGGAGAGCAGCTTGGACCACTTCGTGATGCTCCTGGCCAGTGCCGGCATCACGGTTCACACCATGAGGACCCGTCGCAGCAGCCTGCGCGCCGGTGTCCCCGCCGTGACATCCCGGTAGGGACACGCCCCTCGTCGCCGCAGGCCGGCGCTCGACCCAGATGCCGGGGGCCGGTCGGCCGCCTGACGTGCCCGCCGGGTCAAGGGTTCGCGTGGGAATGCCCCACAGTGTGTGCCCCGGCGAGACACGGGCAGGGGATACAGGAACTTGAAGACAACTTCACTTCGTCGACCGGGTGGCGTCACGCGTCGTTCACCGGCCCTCGCGAGAGTCGGCGCCACCATTGCGTAACACCAACGAAGAGGAGGGTTCTCATGGGAACATCAACACCCGGTTCAGTGCCAGAAGTTGGCGAGGGGATCACACGACGCACTCTGTTGCGAAACTCGGCCGTGGCAGGACTGGGGATCGCCCTGGTTGGCAGCGTCGACTCGGTCTTCGGCGCCGACACAGTTAATGCGGCCGGCAGCCGAGTGCCCCGGGGCAAGCCGGTCAACGAGCCGGTGGGGTACGGGCCGCTGGTGACCGACCCGGCAGGGGTGTTGTCCTTGCCCGAGGGGTTCAGCTACACCGTGGTCGCCCAAAGCGGAGTCTCCCGCCTCGACAGCGGGGAGCTCACCCCGTCCGACCCGGACGGGACCGCCTGCTTCGTCCGCCACGGCGCAGACGGAAGCCTGCTGATCAACAACCACGAAATCAGTGGCTCCGAGCCGTTTCCGGTTCCGCACCTGCCCGACCTGGTCTACGACCCCCGGTGCAACGGTGGCACCACCAACATCGAGGTGGACAAGAACGGCAAGCGGGTCCGGGAGTACGTGAGTCTGGCCGGCACGCACAACAACTGCGCCGGTGGCCGCACTCCCTGGGAGACCTGGCTGTCCTGTGAGGAGACCGAGGCGATCTTCGACAAGCGGCACGGGTACGTGTTCGAGGTCGACCCGCACGACCAGGAGGCGAACACGCACCCGAAGCCGATCAAGGCCATGGGCCGGTTCGCCCACGAAGCCGTCGCCGTCGACCCGCAGGAGCATCGGATCTACCAAACCGAGGACGCCTCCGGGCCTAACGGGCTGCTGTACCGATTCACCCCGCCGGAGTCGGCCCTGCCACTACGCAAGGGCGGGCTGCGGGCACTGGCAGACCGTGCGGGCACCCTGGAGGCGATGGCCGCCTATACCGCCCGGGGCGCGTTCGTGGCCGACCTGTCAGCTGCCACGGAACCGGGCACCAAGTACCGGACCGCGTGGGTGAGCGTCCCGGACCGGGACGCGAGAGGAGTTCCCACGCGTGTGCAGTTCGGTTCCGACCAGGTCACCCGCAGCCGCAAGCTGGAGGGGATGTGGTGGGCCCACGGGGGCGCCTACTTCGTGTCCTCCTTCGCCCGCATCTCCGATGGCAGCCAGGCCGACCACGACGGGCAGGTGTGGTTCCTGGACCCCCTGGCGGGCACGATCGAGCTGAAGCTGCGGTTCGCCTACACGCCGAGCGACCAGGACGGGGACGTCGACGGCCCGGACAACATCACCGTCTCCCCGTACGGCGGCGTGATCAT
>NZ_DASSTI010000171.1:0-5523 GCF_035708005.1 Segeticoccus sp.
GCCGGCAGCTGCTCTGGGAGCACGGCGGACCGGACTGCCTGCTCATGACGCCGTCGGGGGTCAGGCCGATGACCGAGGTGCTGCCGGACGCGTTCGGCGCGGCCGATCTCGACGAGCACCGCGCCGCCTCGCGCTGAGCCCGCCCCCGGGTTCCCCGATCTAGGTACTTCCCCGCCGATCTCGGGACTTTCCCAGCAATCTCGGGAGTAATCTCCCGAGATTGGCGGGAAAGCCCCGAGATCGCTGGGTGCTCGGCCCCCGGCTGCCTGGGCCGCGCCGCCGCGCGACCGTGTCGACGCGCAGCGGTCAGCGCAGGCGGAAGCGGTTGCGCAGCACCAGCAGCCCGGCGAGCGAGATGACCGCCACGGTGACGTAGTAGTAGCTGGGGGAGTAGAGCGACCCGGTCCGGTCGATCAACCACGCGAGCACCAGCGGCGCGATACCGCCGAAGAGCGTGACGCCGAGGTTGTAGGAGATCGACAGGCCGGTCGTGCGCACCCTGGTCGGGAACGCGCCCGAGAGCAGCGCCGGGAGCGGGCCGAAGTAGAGCGCCATGATCACGCCGAGCACCGCCTGCACGATGGTGAGGACCGCCACGCTCGGGTGGGCGATGAGCACCAGGAACAACGGCCAGATCAGCACGATCGCCGCGACGGCCGACCACAGCATGATGGCCACCGGGCCCACCCGGTCGGCCCACCTGCCGATGTAGGGCACCCCGACGAGGGTGACGATCCCGCTCACGATGCCACCGAGGTAGCCCGCGTAGCCGGGCAGGTGCAGGCTCTTCACCGCGAACGTCGGCATGAACAGGATGAGGTAGACCGAGATCGACGCGAGCCCCACGACCGCGGCGCCGCTCAGCAGCCGCACGGTGTGCTCGCTGAACGTCGCCAGCAGCGGCGACTTCACCTTGTCGGTGTCGACGAACTCCGGCGTCTCGTCCATCTTCATCCGGATGTAGAGCCCGGTCGGACCGAGCAACAGCCCGAAGAGGAACGGCACGCGCCAGCCCCACGACTCCAGCTGCGACTGCGACAGGTAGGTGTTGAGCACGAAGCCGAACGCCGACGCGAGGAACATCGACGCGCCCTGCGTCGCCACCTGCCAGCTGGCGTAGAACGCCTTGCGACGGCGAGTGTTCTCGACCAGGAACGCTGTGGCGGTGCCGAACTCGCCCCCGGCCGAGAATCCCTGCAGCAGCCGGGACACCACGATGAGCAGACCGGCCCAGGCGCCGATCGTCCCGGCAGTCGGCGCGATCGCCATGAGGCCGGTGCCGCACATCATGATGAAGATGGTCAGCGTGAGCGCCTTCTTGCGACCGGCGCGATCACCGTAGGCGCCGAGCACCACGGCACCGAGCGGGCGGATCAGGTAGGAGATCGCGAACGTCCCGAAGGTCAGCAGCAGCCCGGTGACGCCTTCACCCTCGGGGAAGAAGAGCTTGCTGATCACCACCGCGAACGAGGCGTAGACGATGATGTCGAACCACTCGAGCGCGTTGCCGATCGACGAGGCGACGACGGCGCGGCGGGCCCGGGCGCGCTCCTGCTGGGTCAGGCGCTCGACGCCGAGGGTGTCGACGCTCATCGGGACTCCCCGTCGTGCTCGGTGGTGGAGCCCGCGGCCGTGTCATCGCCGGTGTCCAGGCGCCGGACCAGCGAGGCGAGGAACTCCTCGCACCGCTCGATCTGCGACAGCTCGATGAACTCGTTGGGCGCGTGGGCCTGCGCGATGTCACCGGGGCCGCACACGACCGTCTCGATGCCGGCGGCCTGGAACAGCCCGGCCTCGGTGCCGTAGGTGACCTTGTCGCTCGAGCGGGTGCCCCCGAGCTCCACGGCAAACGGTATGGCGGGACTCGCCCCGTCCGTGTCCAGTCCCGGCACCTGCGCCACGACTTCGACCTCGACGGACGCCGCCGGGTTCTCGGCCCTCATCTGCTGCTCGAGCTCGGCGCAGCGCTGGCAGATCCGGTCGACGATCTGCGCCGGGTCGCTCGCGCTGATGCTGCGGAACTCCAGCTGCACGTCGCACCGCTCGGCGACGGTGTTGCTGGCGATGCCGCCCTCGATGACGTTGACGCTGGCGGTCGTGGACGGCACGACGTAGGCGTCGTCGAACGGCCCGCTCTGGCGGAACTCGTCGGCCATGTCACGGATCGAGGCGATGGCGCGCGCGGCATACTCGATCGCGTTGACGCCCTGCGGGGTCAGCGACGAGTGGGCGGCCACACCGCGGAAGTGCAGGTTCACCAGGTTGATCGACTTGTGGGCGGCGACCACCCGCATGCTGCTCGGCTCGCCCACGATGCAGATCCGCGGGCTCAGCCCGAGGCCGGGCAGCGCCTCGACCAAGGCAGCGCCACCGCCGCAGCCGACCTCCTCGTCGTAGGAGAAGGCGAGGTGGACCGGCTCCGACAGCTTCGCCGCCAGGAGGGTCGGCACCGTGTGCAGCACCACCCCGAGGAAGCTCTTCATGTCGCAGGTGCCGCGGCCGTAGAGTCGCTCATCGCGCACCTCGGCCTCGAACGGCTCACTGCTCCACTCCTGGCCGTCGACCGGCACCACGTCGGTGTGCCCCGACAGGACGATGCCGCCAGCGGTGGTTCCGTCGTGGGCCGGGATGGTGGCCACGAGGTTGGCCTTGCGGCCGTCGCCGTTGGGCAGGACGTGTGCGGTGACGCCCTGCTCGGCGAGCTGGTCGCGGACCAGGCCGATCAGCTCGAGGTTCGAGTTGCGGCTGGTGGTGTCGAGGGCGACGAGCCGCAGGATCTCCGGCAGCGAGCGGGGCGCGCGGGAGCCCTGCGCCGGTCCAGCGGCGGCGTCGCGGGAGCCGCGAGACGGGTCTGGAGCGTTCATGCTTCCCGAGCATGCCACGTCCGTCCCGTATGCCGGACACTCGTCTCGCCATCTGACGCTCCCCACCGACCTTGTTGCTGGTGAAGGGCGAACCGCGGTTCGCCCCCCACCAGCAAAAAGGTTTCGGGGGAGGCGAGCATCACCGGAGTTGTTGCTGAAGGGACGAGGCTCCCGGTAACCGCGAACCTTCAACAACAAGCCGTCGGATGTCCGAGGGTGGGCCGTCGATGGGGCAGGATCGGGGCATGAGTGAACCGTTCGACGCCGTGGACGTCATCCGGACCAAGCGCGACAGGGGCGTGCTGTCCGACGAGCAGGTCGACTGGGTGGTCGACGCCTACACCCGCGGCGCGGTCGCCGACGAGCAGATGTCGGCGCTCGCGATGGCCATCTTGCTCAACGGCATGCAGCGTGCGGAGATCGCCCGCTGGACGCAGGCGATGATCGCCACGGGTGAGCGGCTCGACTTCGGCCGCCTGTCGCGACCGACCGCGGACAAGCACTCCACCGGCGGTGTGGGCGACAAGATCACCCTGCCGCTGGCACCGCTCGTCGCCGCGTGCGGCGTGGCCGTGCCGCAGCTGTCCGGCCGCGGTCTGGGCCACACCGGCGGCACCCTCGACAAGATGGAGGCGATCCCGGGCTGGCGTGCCGACCTCAGCAACGAGCAGATGATGCGCCAGCTCGAGGACGTCGGGGCGGTGGTGTGCGCCGCCGGCGCGGGGCTGGCGCCGGCGGACAAGAAGCTCTATGCGCTGCGCGACGTCACCGGCACGGTGGAGTCGATCCCGCTCATCGCCAGCTCGATCATGAGCAAGAAGATCGCCGAAGGCACCGGCGCCCTGGTGCTGGACGTCAAGGTCGGCTCGGGTGCGTTCATGAAGGACCTCGACGACGCCCGCGAGCTGGCCGAGTCGATGGTGGCCCTCGGCAAGGACGCCGGCGTCACGACGGTGGCGGTGCTCACCAACATGCAGACCCCGCTCGGACTGACCGCCGGCAACGCCCTGGAGGTGCGCGAGTCGGTGGAGGTGCTGGCCGGTGGCGGCCCCGGCGACGTGGTCGAGCTCACCGTGACGCTGGCTCGGGAGATGCTCGCCGCCGCGGGCAGGGACGACGTCGACCCGGCGGACGCGCTCAAGGACGGACGCGCGATGGACGTGTGGCGGCAGATGGTCCGCGCCCAGGGCGGCGACCCGGACGCGGAGCTGCCCACGGCCAAGGAGACGCACCAGGTGCTGGCCCAAGGGGACGGTGTCGTCACCCAGCTCGACGCGCTCAAGGTCGGGGTGGCGGCCTGGCGCCTGGGCGCCGGCCGTGCCCGCAAGGAGGACCCGGTGCAGGCTGCCGCCGGGGTCGAGATCCACGCGAAGCCGGGCAGCGAAATCCGTTCGGGCGAGCCGGTGCTCACGCTGCACACGGACACCCCGGAGCGCTTCGGCCGGGCGCTGGAGGCACTCGACGGTGCGGTCACGATCATGCCCGCGGGCTCCCGCCCGGACCTGCTTCCGTTGGTCATCGACAAGGTGCGCTGAGCAGGAGGCGACGCGGTCGCGGCCGGCGAGCATCCGGCATACCGCGAAAACCCATTGACCTCAAGGGTGGTTGATGACCGATCCTTGTGCCTTGTGACCACGACGACGACCACCGAGGGTGAGCGCCAGCCTGCGACCCCCGTGCCCCGGCTGGACCCGTTGGTGCGGCGGCTGTTCGTCGGCGTGGCGTTCTCGGCGCTGGGCAGCGGACTCACCATGCCGTTCCTCTACGTCTACCTCTCCGAGGTGCGCGGGATCCCCACCTCGACGGTGGGCCTGCTGTTCGCCTGGATGGGACTGCTCGGCTTCGTCGGATCGCCCCTCGGTGGGACGCTGATCGACCGGCTCGGCCCACGCCCGGTGATGCTCGTCGGTCTGGTGACCGAGGCCATCGGAGTCGGCTCGCTGGCGCTGGTCCAGACCACGTGGCAGGCGCTGGTCGTCGCGTCGTTCATCTGCCTCGGCACCGTCGGCCTCTACCCGGCGACGACGGCGATGCTCACCCGGCTGGTGCCCGAGCCGGCCCGGGAGAAGACCTACGGGCTGCAGTTCATGCTCATGAATGCTGGCCTCGGCGTCGGCGGCCTGGTGAGCTCGGTGCTCGTGCACGTCGGCGACGTCTCGTCGTTCCAACGGCTCTACGTCATCGACGCGCTGTCCTACCTCGCCTACATCGCGGTGCTGGTCAGCCTGCCGCGGGGCACCGGGTCGGCGCCGGCTGCGGCACCGGCCAAGGAGGCGCAGCCCGGGTGGGGGCCGGTGCTGCGGGACCGAACCCTGGTGCGGGTGGTGGGGCTGTCGGTGCTCGTCATCACGTTCGGCTACGCGCAGGTCGAGGCGGGGCTGGCGGCCTTCACCGTCGACGTCGCCGGAATGCCGCCGCGCGCACTCGGCTGGGCGTTCGGCGCGAACACCGCCGCCATCGTGCTCGGGCAGCTCGTCGCGCTGCGGTTCATCGCCGGGCGCCGCCGGTCGGCGATGCTCGCCCTCTGTGCGGGCACGTGGTCGCTCTCCTGGGCGGTGATCGCGCTGTCGGGAGCGGTCGACGGCTGGCTCACCGTGGCGCTGGTCGTCGCGGGGCTCGGCTTCTTCGGCCTCGGCGAGACGTTGTGGGCGCCGCTGGC
>NZ_DASSTI010000172.1:0-2618 GCF_035708005.1 Segeticoccus sp.
ACGAGCTCCCCCGGCCCAGCCGGGACACCGCGGTCCAGGTCACCGCACCCACCAGCGCGGTCGCCACCATCCAGGCGGCGACCACGGTCACCACTCTCGCCCACCGCGCCATCCAGGCAGAGTGCCCCGTGCCGGGTTAGCTGGAGGTTAAGTCGGCGCTAAGAGTTCGGCTCCCGGACCAAACTGTCCGGTTTCTCCGTGGCCTCACGCGCCCGAGCCACCTACCGTCAATGATGTGGCGGCGGTGCTGATCGTCGAGGACGACGCGACGGTCCGCGGCGCCCTGGTCCGGGCGCTGGGACAGCTGCCCCACGCGCCGAGCTCAGCAAGTACGGCGATGGAGGGGCTCCGGCTGCTCCTGGACGAGCAGCCCGACGTCGTGCTCCTCGACCTGTCGCTCCCCGACCTGGACGGCTCGGCGCTGCTGTCCATGATCCGCGCGGTGAGCACGGTGCCGGTCATCGTGATCAGCGCCCGCGACGACGAGAAGGACATCGTCGCGCTGCTGGACTCGGGCGCCGACGACTACCTGGTCAAGCCCTTCTCGTCCCGGCAGCTGGAGGCGCGCATCCGGGCGGTGCTGCGCCGCGCCGACGTGAAGGCGCCGTCGACTCCCCTGGTCGTCGGTGGCCTGTGCATCGACACCGCCGGGCGCAGCGCCTCCCTGGACGGGCGGCCGCTGGTGCTGAGTCCCAAGGAGTTCGACCTGTTGGCCTACCTTGCCGAGCACCTCGGGCAGGTGGTCAGCAAGCGCACCTTGGCCGCGGAGGTGTGGAACCAGCCGTACGGCGGATCGGACAAGACCTTCGACGTGCACCTGCACTGGCTGCGCCGCAAGCTCGGCGAGACCGCCGAGCAGCCGAGGTACCTGCACCGGGTCCGCGGCGTCGGCGTGAAGCTCGTCGACCCGGGGCCATGAGGCGGCTGTTCGTGGTGTACGGCGCGGCCCTCACCTCCGCCGTACTCCTGGCGCTCATCGTCCCCCTCGGCCTGCTGGCCGGCACGCTCGCCAAGGACCGGGCGCTGACCGCGGCCCGTCAGGAGGCACAGGGACTGACCGTGCTGGTCGGCTCCGCTGGACCGGCCCGGCTGCAGGAGGCGGTGCAGGCGGTCAACCATGGCGAGCGGCGCACCACGGTGTTCCTGCCGAACGGCTCGGCGATCGGCGCGCGCGCCGCGAGGACCCCGCACGTCGCGCTCGCCCGCACCGGGGTGGCGTTCACCGCGGCGGCGCGCGGAGGCGAGCAGGTGCTGCTGCCGGTGGCCGGCCAGCACGGTGTCGCGGTGATCCGCACCTTCGTGCCCGACCGGCTGCTGCGGGCCGGGGTCACGGCGACCTGGGTGACGCTCGGGCTGGTCGGGATGTTCCTGCTCGGCGTGGCAGTCGCGATAGGTGCGGTGCTGGCGGGTCGGCTGTCCCGGTCGGTGACCGAGCTGGCCGACGTGGCCGAGCGGGTCGGGGCCGGTGACCTGGACGCCACGGTGGAGCCGGCCGGACCGGCGGAGGTGGCCTCGGTGGGCCGGGTCCTCAACGGCCTCGGCGCGCGCATCAGCGCCATGCTGGCACGCGAGCGGCAGCTCGGCGCGGACCTGTCGCACCGGTTGCGGACTCCCGTCACGGCGCTCCGCCTCGAGGTGGAGGCGCTGGCCGACCCCGAGGAACGGGCCACGATGACCGGCCACGTGAACGCGCTGACCGCGGCCGTCGATGCCGCGGTCACGGCCGCCCGCGCTCCTGCCGAGTTGGTCGTGTCTGATGGGTGCGACGCCACGAAGGTGGTCTCCACCCGCGCCGAGTTCTGGGCAGTGCTGGCCGAGGAGACCCACCGGCCGTTCACCCTGTCGGTGCCCGACGACTCGGTGTGGGTCTCCCTCTCGGCCGACCGGCTGGGGGCCGCGCTGGACGCGCTGCTGGACAACGTGTTCAGCCACACCCCACCAGGAACGGCGTTCGCGCTCACCGTCGAGCCCCGGGGCGACGGCCGGGTGGACGTCGGGGTCGAGGACGACGGCCCGGGGCAGCCGGAGGAGTTCCAGGCGGCGGACGGGGTCCCCGGTTCGACGGGGGTCGGGCTCGACCTCGCCCGTCGCACCGCTGAGCTGGCCGGCGGCGCGCTGACGGTACGACGCGGCGAGGCTGGTGGGACCCGCGCGGTGCTGTCGCTGCCCTTTCGCGAACCTTAACCAGGCGATGGTGCGCCGTTAACCCACCGGCACCGAAGGTGGTTGCACCGAGGGCCCCAGTGGACCTCCCGAGTGGCGGCACCGTAGCCCCCGAACCGAGCGGCCGAACCCCTCAGGCCAATCGGCGCGGTGCCGCCGCCGGGCCCTCGGGTCAGCCGTCCAGGTAGGTGTGAAAGAACGCCGCGATCCGCCGTCGCGCGTCACGGGTGGCCTCCGCGTCGTACTCCGTCCCGGAGATCCGGGTCAGGAACCGCAGCAGCGGCGTGAGGTCGGCCGGGTCGTGGTCGTTCATGAAACCGTGCCGGACGCCCGGGTACACCTTCACGTCGTGCGCGACCCCGTGCGCGGCGAGCAGCCGGCCCAGCCGCATCCCCGCCTTCGCGCCGAGCGGGGACCGGTCGGAGCCGCCGAAGCTGCCCACGATCGGGCAGGCG
>NZ_DASSTI010000173.1:0-8829 GCF_035708005.1 Segeticoccus sp.
CACCGGCGCCCTCGTCGACGAGCACGGCGCCGCAGCAGTCGCGCACTAGTCCCTGACCACTTCCACCCAGGAGCATCTCCGATGCAGCTCATCTCCTGCCCGTGGTGCGGGCCCCGAGAGGAAATCGAGTTCCACTACGGCGGCCAGGCCCACGTTGCCTACCCCTCCTCCCCGGCGACGCTGTCCGACCGGGAGTGGGGTGACTACCTCTTCTTCCGTGACAACCCCAAGGGCCCCTTCGCCGAGCGCTGGGTGCACTCGACCGGATGCCGCCGGTGGTTCAACGCCATCCGCGACACGGCGACGCACCAGGTCCTCGCCGTCTACCGCCCCGACGAGCCGAAGCCGGTGATCTCGTGAACGCTCCCTTCCGCCTGCCGCACGGGGGCCGCGTCGATCGCGACGCCCCGCTCACCTTCACCTTCGACGGCACCCACTACACCGGCTACGCCGGCGACACCCTCGCCTCGGCGCTGCTCGCGAACGGCGTGCACCAGACCGGCACGAGCATCAAGTTCGGTCGTCCCCGCGGGATCTTCGCCGCCGGGCCGGAGGACCCGAATGCCCTCGTGCAGATCGAGGAGCCCTTCCCCGAGCCCATGCTCACCGCCACGACCGTGGAGCTGTATGACGGGCTCGTCGCCTCCCGCCTCCCCGCCCAGGGCCGCTTGGCCGACCGTCCGGACCCGGCTCGCTACGACGCGTTGCACCACCACTGCGAGGTGTTGGTCATCGGCGCAGGACCGGCCGGGCTCGCCGCGGCCCTGACCGCGGCCCGTGCCGGTGCGCGGGTCGCGCTGGTCGACGAGAAGCCGGAGGCCGGCGGACATCTGCTCGGCACCACCGACCGCCTGGACGGCGCACCGGCCATCGACTGGGTCGCCACGGCCACCGCCGAGCTCGCGTCCTACCCCGACGTGCTGCACCTGCAGCGCACGACGGCGTTCGGCTTCTACGACGACGGCTTCGTGCTGGCCCTCGAGAAGCGGACCGACCACCTCGGTGCCGCGGCCGACCCGGACGAGCCCCGCCAGCGCGTCTGGCGGATCCGGGCTCAGCATGTCGTGGTCGCCGCAGGGGCGCACGAGCGTCCGGTCGTCTTCGCCGGCAACGACCGGCCCGGCACCATGCTCGCTGGATCGGCGCGCACCTACCTGCACCGCTTCGGCGTCCTACCGGGCCGTGAGGTGGTGGTGTTCACGACCAACGACAGCGCCTACGCCGCGGCGGTGGAGCTCTCGGACGCCGGCGCGCACGTCGTGGTGGTCGACTCACGGCCACAGGCACCGTCGCGCTGGCTCGCCGAGTGCGAGCGGCGAGGCGTCGAGGTTCGCCCGGGCCACGTCGTGTGCGGCACGAGCGGTGTCGACCACGTCAGCCGTGCCCACGTCGCGCCCTACGACGGCACGGCGCTCGGGGCGCGGGACGGCATACCGTGCGACCTGCTGCTCGTCTCGGGCGGCTGGAACCCGGCGGTGCACCTGTTCAGCCAAGCCCGTGGTCGGCTGAGCTACGACGCGCAGCTGGGCGCCTTCGTTCCCGGCGAACAGCTCGACGCGGTGTCTGTCGTCGGGGCCGCGGCCGGCACCTTCGAGCTCGCCCAGACCCTGGCCGACGGGGCCCGAGCGGCCGCGGCTGCGGTGGGACGTGGCTCCGAGATCGACGTAGAGCTGCCCACGGTGGAGGAGTCGGCTCGGCAGGAGCTGCCCGGTGCCGTGCTCTGGGCCGTGCCGGACGCGGATGAGGGCACCGGTCCCTGCACCCGCTTCGTCGACCTGCAGCGGGACGCCACCGTGGCGGACGTGTTCCGGGCCACCGGTGCGGGACTGCGCTCGGTCGAGCACGTGAAGCGCTACACGACCATCGGGACCGCGATGGACCAGGGCAAGACCTCCGGCGTCATCACCTCCGGGATCGTCGCGGAGGCCCTCGGGGTCGACGTCGCCGACCTCGGGGTCACGACCTTCCGGCCGCCCTACACCCCGGTGCCGTTCGCCGCGCTGGCCGGCCGGAACCGCGGACAGCTCCTCGACCCGGTCCGGGTCACCTCGACGCACGACTGGGCCGCTGCCAACGGCGCCGAGTTCGAGAACGTCGGGCAGTGGAAGCGGTCGTGGTTCTTCCCGCAGGAGGGGGAGGACCTCGAGGCCGCGGTCGCCCGGGAGTGCCGCGCGGCGCGTGAGGGCGTCGCCATCATGGACGGCTCCACACTGGGCAAGATCGACGTCCAGGGTCCCGACGCCGCCGAGCTGCTCGACCGGCTCTACACCAACATGATGAGCAGCCTGAAGGTCGGCCGGGCCCGCTACGGCGTGATGTGCGGCGCCGACGGGATGGTCGTCGACGACGGCACGGTGCTCCGCCTGGACGAGGAGCACTTCCTGCTCACCACGACCACCGGCAACGCCGCGATGGTGCTGGAGTGGATGGAGGAGTGGCTGCAGACTGAGTGGCCTGAGCTCACCGTCCACCTCACCTCGGTGACCGAGCACTGGGCGACCTTCCCCGTCGTCGGCCCTCGGTCCCGCGACGTCATTGCCGCGGTGGCCCCTGACCTGGACGTGTCGAACGAGGCGTTCCCCTTCATGACGTGGCGTGACACCACGCTCGCCGGCGTGCCGGCCCGGGTGGCCCGCATCAGCTTCTCCGGTGAGCTGGCCTTCGAGGTCAACGTCGCATCGTGGTACGGCTTCGCCGTGTGGGAGGCGCTCGTGGCCGCCGGGAGCCCGCTCGGGATCACGCCGTACGGCACCGAGACGATGCACGTGCTCCGCGCCGAGAAGGGCTTCCCGATCATCGGTCAGGACACCGACGGCACGGTGACGCCGCAGGACCTCGGCATGCACTGGGTGGTGTCGAAGAAGAAGGAGGAGTTCGTCGGCAAGCGCTCCTTCGACCGCCTCGAGAACCAGCGCACCGACCGCAAGCAGCTCGTGGGCCTGCTCCCGCAGGACCCGTCCCGGCTGCTGCCGGAGGGTGGACAGCTGGTTGCCACCACCGACCTGCCTGAACCGCCCGTGCCCATGCTCGGCCACGTCACGTCCAGCTACCGCAGCGAGGCGTTGGGCCGGACGTTCGCCCTGGCGCTGGTGCGCTCCGGGCGGGACCGCGTGGGCGAGACCCTCTATGTCCCCCTCGGGGACGAGCTCGTGCCGGTCACGGTGACCGACAGCGTCCTCTACGACAAGGAAGGAGCCCGTCGTGACGGTTGACACGGTGGCCACCGACGTCCGCACCAGCCCGCTGGCGTCGTGGCGTGAAGAGTTCGAGGCGCTGCCCGGCGCCGTGCGGCTGCGCGAGCTGCCGTTCCTGACCCAGCTGTCGCTGCGGGTGGCCCCCGGCTCGGCGGCGGCCGACGAGGTGGGGGCCGTCCTCGGCACTGCGTTGCCCGACCAGCCGTGCACCTCCGCCCGCGCCGGCGACGTGGAGGTGCTGTGGCTGGGGCCGGACGAGTGGCTCGTCGTGGCGCCCGACGGCAGCGAGGAGCTGGAGGGGAAGCTGCGGGCAGCGGTCGCCGGTGCAGGCGCCGTCGTGGACACCTCCGCCCAGCGCACGACGCTGCACCTCACCGGGACGAAGGCCCGCGAGCTGCTGGCGCACGGCTGCTCCATCGACCTGCATCCCTCCGTCAACCACGCGGGCAGCTGCGTCATGACGCACCTCGCGAAGGCCGGTGTCCTGCTCCAGACGCGCAGCGACGCGGCAGACGACTACTGGGTGATGGTGCGGTCCTCGTTCGCCGGCTACCTGGCCGCCTGGCTCGTCGACGCGTGCCACGGCCACCGGCGGGACCCGCAGTGGCAGTAAGCGTCTTCGACCTGTTCAAGGTCGGCATCGGGCCCTCGAGCTCCCACACCGTGGGCCCGATGCGCGCCGCCCGTTCCTTCGTCGAGGCGCTGGCGGCCGACGGGACGCTGGAGTCGGTGGCCTCCGTGCGAGCCGAGCTGTTCGGATCGCTCGGGGCGACCGGCCACGGACACGGCAGCGTCAAGGCGGTCGTGCTCGGCCTGCGGGGTGAGGCCCCCGACCAGGTGGACCCGGCCGAGGCGGAGCCCGCCGTCGAGCGGGCTCGTACCTCGGGCAAGCTGGCGCTGCTGCACCGCCACCCGGTCGTCTTCGACGTGGACGAGGACGTCGTCCTGCACCGACGCAAGCGGCTGCCGTTGCACACCAACGGGATGCGTTTCACGGCGTGGGATTCCGACGGTGGGGAGCTCTCGGTCCGCGAGTACTACTCGGTCGGTGGCGGCTTCGTTCTCGCCGAGGACGAGATGGGACAGCAGCGCATCGTGCCCGACGCCACACCGGTGCGCTACCCGTTCAGCACGGGCGACGAGCTGCTCACGCTGACTCGGGAGACCGGCCTGTCGATCAGCGACGTGATGCTCGCCAACGAGCAGTCCTGGCGCAGCGAGGACGAGGTGCGGCGGGGACTGCTGCACATCTGGCAGGTGATGCAGGAGTGCGTCAACCGTGGATGCGCCCAGGACGGCGTCCTTCCCGGCGGCCTGAAGGTCCGGCGCCGCGCCAGGCAGTTGCAGCTGCGGCTCAACGACACCACCGCGGATGACCCGCTTCACGCCATGGACTGGGTGACGCTCTACGCCCTGGCGGTCAACGAGGAGAACGCTGCCGGCGGCCGCGTGGTGACCGCGCCGACCAACGGTGCGGCCGGCATCATCCCGGCGGTCCTGCACTACTTCCGCGACTTCGTGCCGACGTTCAGCGAGGACGGCGTCGTGCGCTTCCTGCTGACCGCGGCGGCGATCGGGGTGCTGTTCAAGGAGAACGCCTCGATCTCCGGTGCCGAGGTCGGCTGCCAGGGCGAGGTGGGCTCCGCCTGCTCGATGGCCGCTGCAGGCCTCGCCGAGGTACTCGGCGCCACGCCTGCGCAGGTCGAGAACGCCGCCGAGATCGGCATCGAGCACAACCTCGGCCTCACCTGTGACCCGGTCGGCGGGCTGGTGCAGATCCCGTGCATCGAGCGGAACGCCGTGGCCTCGGTCAAGGCGATCACCGCCGCACGCATGGCCGTTCGCGGTGATGGACGGCACCACGTGTCACTGGACCGCGCCATCAAGACGATGCGCGAGACCGGCGCGGACATGAAGGACAAGTACAAGGAGACGGCACGCGGAGGCCTCGCCCTCAACGTCGTGGAATGCTGAACCGTCACCGCTCGTCGAGGAGAACCTCATGACACAGCACACGCCGGGCACACCGCAGTTCGTGCTCACGGTGTCCTGCCCCAACCGCTCGGGCATCGTCAACGCCTTGACGTCGGTCCTCGTGGATCTCGAGTGCGACATCGTGCAACACCAGCAGTTCGACGACCACGTGCACGACATGCTCTTCTCCCGCACGGCGTTCGACAGCGCCGGCGCGGACCTCGGCGTGCTGCGCAAGGCCTTCCAGCCGGTCGCCGAGCGCTTCGGGATGTCGTGGGAGCTGCACGACGCCAGCCGTCGCACCCGCACCCTGGTGATGGTCAGTCGGTTCGGCCACTGCCTCAACGACCTCCTCTACCGCTGGGGTGCCGGCAGCCTTGACGTCGACGTCGTCGGGGTGGTCTCCAACCACGAGGACCTGCGACCCATGGCCGACCGCGCCGGGGTCCCCTTCACCCACCTCCCGGTCACCAAGGACACCAAACCGGAGGCCGAGGCACGGCTCAAGGAGCTGGTGCAGGCCGACGACGTCGAGCTCGTGGTGCTGGCGCGCTACATGCAGGTGCTCTCCGATGACCTGTGCTCGTGGCTGGAGGGCCGGGCCATCAACATCCATCACTCCTTCCTGCCGAGCTTCAAGGGTGCCAAGCCCTACCACCAGGCATATGCCCGTGGGGTGAAGCAGATCGGCGCCACGGCGCACTACGTCACCCCCGACCTCGACGAGGGACCGATCATCGAGCAGGAGGTCATCCGGGTCGACCACAGCTACGCGCCGGAGGACCTCGTCGCGGCCGGCCGTGATGCCGAGGCGCTGGCCCTGTCGCACGCCGTCCAGTGGCACGGCCAGCACCGGGTGCTGCGCTACGGCGAGCGCACGGTGGTCTTCCGCTGAGGATCGGTACGCTCGCCGGGTGAGTGTCGCCATACGGGTCATTCCCTGCCTGGACGTCGACGCCGGCCGCGTCGTCAAGGGCGTCAACTTCACCGGACTGCGCGACGCCGGTGACCCGGTGGAGCTGGCGCACCGCTACGACCGGCAGGGCGCCGACGAGCTCACCTTCCTCGACGTCACCGCGAGCAGCGGCAACCGCGAGACGACCTACGACGTCGTCCGGCGCACGGCCGAGCAGGTCTTCATCCCGCTCACCGTGGGTGGCGGGGTGCGTACGGTCGACGACGTGGACCGCCTGCTGCGGGCCGGCGCCGACAAGGTCGGGGTCAACACCGCCGCCATCGCCCGCCCCGGGCTGATCGCCGAGGTCGCCGACCGGTTCGGCGCGCAGGTGCTGGTGCTCTCCGCTGACGTCCGGCGCGGTGGCCCGGGCTTCGAGGTGACCACCCACGGTGGCCGGCGCGGCACGGGCATGGACGCGATCGCGTGGTGCGCCAAGGCCGCCGAGCTCGGCGCGGGGGAGATCCTGCTCAACTCGATGGACGCCGACGGCACGCGGGAAGGCTTCGACCTCGAGCTGATCCGCGAGGTGCGGGCGGCCGCGGGAGTGCCGCTCATCGCCAGCGGGGGAGCGGGTCGCCCCGAGGACTTCGCCGCCGCGGTCGAGGCAGGAGCCGACGCGGTGCTCGCCGCCAGCGTGTTCCACTTCGGCACCCTCACGGTCGCCGAGGTGAAGGACGCGCTGCGAACCCGCGGGATGCCGGTCCGATCGCTACCGTGAAGAGGCAGCCGCTCCCGACCGGAAGGCAGACTCGTGACCAGCTCCAGCACCGTGCCGGTGGATCGACTCGAGGCCAGCGTCTACGAGTTCCCCACGGACGCACCGGAGTCCGACGGCACCCTTGAGTGGGACTCGACCACGATGATCCTGGTCAAGGCCTTCGCCGGTGACCGGGTGGGCGTGGGCTACACGTATGCCGGCCCCGCCGTCGCCAGCGTCGTCACCGGCAAGCTGTCGCAGACCGTGCAGGGGCAGGACGCCCTCAGCCCCACCGCCTCGTGGGCGCTGATGCAGCACCAGGTGCGCAACCTCGGCAAGCCCGGGCTGGTGGCCGAGGCCATCTCCGCCGCCGACATCGCCCTGTGGGACCTCTACGCCAGGCTCGTGGACCTGCCCGTCTCGGTGGCGCTCGGGGCGGTGCACGAAGGGGTGCCGGTCTACGGCAGTGGCGGCTTCACGTCATACGTCGACCGCCAGCTCAGCGACCAGCTCGAGGGTTGGGTGGACGCGGGGATCCCCCGGGTGAAGATGAAGGTGGGCCGCAACCCCGACGAGGACCAGCACCGCGTCGCCGTCGCCCGCGGAGCGATCGGCGAGGACACCGAGCTGTTCGTCGACGCCAACGGTGCCTACTCGCGCAAGCAGGCGCTCTGGTGGGCGAACTGGTATGCGCAGCACGACATCCGGTGGTTCGAGGAGCCGGTGAGCTCCGACGACCTCGAGGGCCTGCGGCTGCTGCGGGACGCCGGGCCCGGTGGGCTGGACATCGCGGCGGGGGAGTACGGCTACCACCTGCCCTACTTCCACCAGATGCTCGACGCCGGTGCGGTGGACTGCCTGCAGGCCGACCCCACCAGGTGCCTCGGCTTCAGCGGCTTGCTGCGCGTGGCCGCCCTGTGCGACGCCCGCACGATGGACCTGTCGCTGCACTGCGCTCCCCAGGCGAGCGCCCACGTGGGCGCGGCGGTGTGGCACCTGCGGCACCTGGAGTACTTCCACGACCACGTCCGCATCGAGGGCATGGTCTTCGACGGCGTGCTCGATCCGCAGCCGGGCGGCCTGCTGCAGCCGGACCGGTCCCGGCCCGGGCTCGGTCTGGAGGTGCGGGAGGCGGACATCGAGAAGTACCGCTCCGGCTGACGCATCGGAGCAGGGCTGGGGGCAGAAGTCGGCACGCGGCCGAGTCCGTCCCGGCGCGGGGCCGGGCGAGGATGCAGAAGTCGGCACTTGGCCGAGTCCGTCCCGGCGCGGCCCCGCCTGGCCCGGCCCCGCGAGCGTCAGACGCCGAGCCGGGTCTGCGCGAGGTGCCAGGCGTCGGCCGGCTCGCCGTCGGCGACGACCTGAGCCACGTGCTTGCGGTTGAACCCGTAGAGGAACAGCTCACCCGGGAGACCGCGCAGGACCACCGTGCCGTGCGCCTTGGCCGGGTCACCGGACGGGTCCGGCGGCCGCTTGACGGCACGACGCCCGTAGCCGTCTGCGACGAGCACGACCCCCACGGGGGAGCGGCGGAACATCATTCGCCCGGTGCGGGCCAGCGCAGCCCACAGGTCCTCCTGCAGCGCGTCGCTGACCTCCCGGCGGTCGGCAGCGCCCCAGCCGGGCGCGGCGCGCAGCACGTCCTCGTGGTGGACGAAGAACTCCCCGGTGTTGACCAGGCCGTCGACGCGCGGGATGGCGGTGGGCATCCACGCCGGCGGCCCGTTGCGGACCAGGTCGACGAGGACCGGCCAGTCGAGCTGGGCGAACTCGTCGCGGATCCGGTTGGTGCGTCCCTTGAGCGCCGGGAGGAGCACGCCCGCCGCCGCGTCGGGCCGCCGCTCCCGCAGGACGAGGTGCGCGGCGAGGTCGCGGGTCAGCCAGCCCTCGCACAGCGTGGGGGCCCCCGGACCGGTGGCGACGAGCGTGTCGCACAGCGCGCGACGTTCCTCACGGGCGGTGTGGCTCATGGCCCCATCCTGACAGTGGGCACAATGGACGTCGTG
>NZ_DASSTI010000174.1:0-51853 GCF_035708005.1 Segeticoccus sp.
GCCGACGTCGTACGCCGGATCGCAGAGGAAACCGTCCGGATCGGTGAACACGTAGCCGGCGACGGCACCCGGACGATTGGTCCGCAGCCGCAGTGCGTTGCCGGGGTGCGGGTCGCCGTGGACCACCACCCGGCGCGCAGCACCGGCCCTGCGCTCGGCACAGTCCAACGCCCGCTCGATCACCCGCCGCGAGCACGGACCGCCCAATGCAGGCCAGAGCTCTTCGATCATCCGCGCGAGTTCCTCGGCCTTGTCCCAGGTCTGATCGCGGTGGTCGTCGACCGGCACCTGCCAGGCCACGGGCAGCAGTCGCCACAACACGTCGAGCCGGAAGCCGGGATCGCCGATCGTCTCCAGCCGGGGACCGAGACCCTCGAGCAGCATCGCCCGGACGTCGGGCGCCGAGCGCAGCAGCCTGACATAGCCATGGCCGTCGGCAGCCGCCAGCAGCCGGTTCTGATCATGGAACCCGACGTACGGCGGAGCGATCTTGATCACCGCGGGCGTTCCGTCGGAGCAGGTCACTGCGACAACCAGTGCTGCCGTGCCGCCGCCCATCACCGACCCCGGCCGGACGTCCCATCCGGCGCACAACCCGGCGAGTACGTCATCCAGCCCGGCCAGCCAGGCCTCGGCACCCTGGTTGATCGCCCGGGTCCGGACAGCGTCCGGGATCGGCAACACGGCTCGGGTCGATCAGCCGTTCATGATCTTGCGCATCAGCTCAGCGGTCTCACTCGGCGTCTTGCCGACCTTGACCCCGGCCGCCTCGAGCGCTTCCTTCTTGGCGGCGGCCGTCCCGGAGGAGCCGGAGACGATGGCGCCGGCGTGGCCCATCGTCTTGCCCTCGGGCGCCGTGAAGCCGGCGACGTACCCGACGACCGGCTTGGTGACGTGGGCCTTGATGTACTCCGCGGCCCGCTCCTCGGCGTCGCCACCGATCTCACCGATCATGACGATCGCGTCGGTGTCGGGGTCGGCCTCGAACGCCTCGAGCGCGTCGATGTGGGTGGTGCCGATGATCGGGTCGCCACCGATGCCGACCGCCGAGGAGAAGCCGAACTCCCGCAGCTCGTACATCATCTGGTAGGTCAGCGTCCCGGACTTGGACACGAGCCCGATCCGGCCGCCCTCGGCGATGTCGGCGGGGATGATGCCGGCGTTGGACTGCCCGGGGCTGATCAGTCCGGGGCAGTTCGGACCGATGATCCGGGTGGTGCCCGCCTGCTGGGCGTAGGTGAAGAACTCCGCGGTGTCCTTGACCGCGACGCCTTCGGTGATCACCACGACCAGGGGCATCGTGGCGTCGACGGCCTCCACGACCGCGGACTTGGTGAACTTCGCGGGCACGAAGATGACCGACACGTTGGCGCCGGTCTCCTTCATGGCGTCGGCGACGGTGCCGAAGACGGGAACCGTGTGACCCCCGTCGAAGTCGACCTGCTGTCCGGCCTTCTTCGGGTTCACGCCCCCGACGATGTTGGTGCCCGAGTTGAGCATCCGCTGGGTGTGCTTCATGCCCTCGGAGCCGGTCATGCCCTGGACGATGACCTTGGACTCGCCGTTCAGAAAGATTGCCATTGCTTCGCTATCCCGTCCCTCTTACTTGCTCGCGGCGAGCTCGGCAGCCTTGCGGGCCGCGCCATCCATGGTCTCTTCGATGCTGACGAGCGGGTGCGCGGCCTCGGCCAGGATGCGCCGACCCTCCTCGACGTTGTTGCCGTCCAGCCGGACGACCAGCGGCTTGGTGGCCTGGTCGCCGAGCGCGCCCAGTGCGCCGACGATGCCGTTGGCGACGGCGTCGCACGCCGTGATGCCACCGAAGACGTTGACGAAGACGCTCTTGACCTGCTCGTCGCCGAGGATGACGTGCAGCCCGTTGGCCATCACCTCGGCCGAGGCGCCGCCGCCGATGTCGAGGAAGTTGGCCGGCTTCGGGTGCCCTTCGACGGACTCCCCGGCGTACGCGACGACGTCGAGGGTCGACATGACCAGGCCCGCGCCGTTGCCGATGATGCCCACCGAGCCGTCGAGCTTGACGTAGTTCAGCCCCTTGGCCTTGGCCTCGGCCTCGAGCGGGTCAGCGGACGCCTTGTCCTCCAGCGTGGCGTGGTCGGGGTGCCGGAAGGCGGCGTTGTCGTCGAGGGTGACCTTCGCGTCGAGCGCGACGATGTCACCGTCCTGGGTCTTGATGAGCGGGTTGACCTCGACGAGGGTCGCGTCCTCGTCGCGGTAGACCGTCCACAGCTGCTGGATGACGTCGGCGATCTTGCCCTTGACGTCCTCCTCGAAGCCGGCCGCGTCCACGATCTCCTTCGCCTTCGCGGCGTCGATCCCGACGATCGGGTCGACGGCCACCTTCGCGAGGGCCTCCGGCCGCTCCACCGCGAGCTGCTCGATCTCCATGCCGCCCTCCTTGCTGGCCATGGCCAGGTAGGAGCGGTTGGCGCGGTCGAGCAGGACGGAGAAGTAGTACTCCTCGGCGATCTGGGCGCCCTGGGCGATCATCACGCGGTGGACGGTATGGCCCTTGATGTCCATGCCGAGGATGGCCTGGGCGGCGGCCTCGACCTCCTCGGGGCTCTTGGCCACCTTGACCCCGCCGGCCTTGCCACGGCCACCGGTCTTCACCTGCGCCTTGACCACGACCACGCCGCCGCTCTTGGCGCCGATCGTCTCCGCCGCAGCCTTGGCGTCCTCCACGGTCTCGGCGACCGCGCCGTCGAGCACGGGAACCCCGTGCTTCTCGAACACATCGCGCGCTTGGTACTCGAACAGATCCACGAGCTCTTTCCTTGTCCGTCGGCGTACATCGGTGTGCCGGAGGTGGGTCGTCGGCACGGTGGTCGTCGTCGTCCGGTCACCGCGTCGAGCCTGCTGCGACCGGGGACATCCAAGCGGAGGATAGTCCCCTCCGGAGGGATCCTGAGGCGCCGGTCCGCCGTCCAAGCGGCATGATGGCGGCGATGAGCACCCTCCTCCGTGTCCTCCTCGGTATGCCGGCCGCGGTGACCGCGGTGCTGCTCCTCACGGCGTGCGGCCCCTCTGCCACACCGGCTTCCGGCGGTTCCGCGGCGTCGCAGGAGACCACGGCCACCGAGCCGTCGACGGCCGCGGCTGACGACGACAGCCGGGCCGATGTGTTTCCGCTCACGCTGGTGCGTCGGGGCGGGATCGCGGGGTTCCACGACCGGTTGCGCATCCACGCGGACGGCTCGGTGACCTTCCGTCGCGCTGGCGCCGCGGAGCAGCGCTGCCGACTCGACCCGGACCTGCTGGACACCCTGCGACAGGCGGCTGCCCAGGTCCGCTGGCCCGCACGCACCCTGCCCTCGACCACCGCGACGTATGCCGACGAGCTCGTCGTGGTCGTGCAGAGTCCCCGAGGTGCCGCGCGCCTCGACACGCCCGCGGTGCAGGCCCTGCAGGACCCGCTCACCCGGCTGCTCGGGGACGTGAGCCGCCCCGCCGGCCAGCGGGAGCTGTGCGGGCCGCTGAGCTGACCCGTCAGCTGACGGTGAGCGACGTGTCGTCCACGACGAAGCTGGTCTGGTAGTAGGCGTCCTCGTTCATGACGAACTTCACCTGGACGCTCTGTCCGAGGTACTTGCTGACGTCCACAGAGACCTGGTGGTAGGTGCCACCATCGGCGTCGAGGTTGGAGTACGACTTCAGCGTGTGCGCGGTACCGCCGGAGACGACCTGCACCTTCATCGTGTCGTAGGCGCCGGAGGGGTAGTCGTCGGTGTCGACCGCCAGCCAGTAGGACAGCGTGGCCTTCGACGCCGTGGAGGCCGACGGGAGGGTCACGCTCTGCGACTCGTTCTCGCTCGCCGTCCGGCCGTTGCCGCCGAGCCACAGCTTCCAGGTGCCGCTGTGTGCGCGGCGGCCGGAGTTGTTCGTGATCGGGCCGCTCGTGCCGGTCCAGCTGACCGCACCGGACTCGAAGCCGGGGTTCTTGAGCAGGTTGCTGCCCGAGGGCGGCGGAGTGGTGCCGCCGCTGCAGCTCTGGCTGCCGGCCGGCACGGAGATCGCGCTGAAGGCGGCCTGCACGCCGGCGCACTCGGTGCCGTCGCCGTACAGCTCCTTCGCCGAGGCGATCGCCCCGTCGCGGGCGTCGGTGTAGGTGCTGTACGGGCCGAGCTTGGTGGCCAGCGTGTGGTACCAGATCTTCTCGGCCTTCACGTGCCCAATGCCCTGCACGGTGGAGCCGTTGCAGGTCGGGCTGTTGTAGGAGACCCCGTTGATCGTCTTGGCGCCGGAGCCCTCGGAGGCGAGGTAGAACCAGTGGTTCAGGGGCGCCGAGGCGTAGTGCGGGTCGAGGTTCTTGACGTTGGAGGAGTAGCAGTTCGGGTACTGCGTGCCGGCCCGGGACGGCTTGTCCATGTAGCGCAGCGGTGTCCCGTCGCCGTTGATGTTGATCTCCTCGCCGATGAGGTAGTCGGGCACGTCGTTCGGGTTGTTGGCGTACCACTCGACCGCCGTGCCGAAGATGTCGCTCGTCGCCTCGTTGAGGCCGCCTGCGTCACCGCTGTAGGTCAGACCCGCGGTGTTCTCGGTGACGCCGTGGCTCATCTCGTGGCCGGCAACGTCCAGCTCCACCAGCGGGTGCTGGTTGTTCGCACCGTCGCCGTAGGTCATCTGGGTGCCGTCCCAGAACGCGTTGACGTAGTTGTTGCCGTAGTGCACGCGGGAGCGGGCGCCGCTCCCGTTGTCCCAGATGCCGGCCCGTCCCATGACGTTCTGGTAGAAGTCGTAGGTCATCTCGGCGCCGTACTGGGCGTCGACGCCCGCGGACTCAGGGTTGCTCTGGGAGCCGTTGCCCCAGTCGTCGTCGGCGCCGGTGAAGATGCTGCCGGTTCCTGAGGTCGCACCGCGCAGGTTGGTGGTGTAGTTCCCGACCGAGTCCTTGACCTGGTAGCCGGAGCTCGCGGGCTGCGTCCCGATCTGGACGTTCCCGACGAAGATGCCGTGCCCGGTGCCGGTCTCGACCTCGTCGTGGCTCGCCAGTGTCGCGCCGGTGTGGGCATCGACGTAGGTGTGCAGCCTCGTGGGCGTCTGGTCGGCGGTGACACCCTGGGTCAGCACGTCGTAGGCGAGGTGCGGACGGCCGTCCTGCGTCACGAAGACGACGAGCCGGTGGCTGTCGACGCGCTCCCCCTTGACTGCCGAAGTCGCTTGGAGTCCCTTCGCCTTCGCGCTGGCGAGCGAGACTGCCGGCGTCGTGGACGCGACGGCGACCTTGCCCTGCCCGACGGCCCAGTCGACGTGCTGCACGGCCCCGGCGCGGGAGCGTTCGACCACCACGTCGCCGTGCACCACGGGCAGACCGGCGAAGGTGCGGCTGTAGCGGACGTAGTAGGACCCGCTGGGGTTGGGCACGATGCCCGTCACCGTGAGCCGCTGCTGTGCGCCGAGGCCCAGGTCACGGGCCATCGTCGCGGCCGCACCCTGTTCGGTCCGGATCGACGGCGCCGGGTGGTCACTGCTGGGCGGGGCCGCGGACGCGGTGGTGTCCGGCACGAGTGCCGCAGCCGCCACCAGCGCGCCCAAGGCCACGCCGGAGGACAAGCGCTTCATTCGTTGATCTCCTCACTGTCCGGCCATCGGGGCCGATGGCCGCGTCGGACTGTGTCGGCCGACGTCGTGAGGGGTCAACGGTTCTTACCGAATCTTGGTGCAACGCTGGGGAACTCACTGCCTCCGCTACACCCGACACGCCTGTGCGGAGGCTTGGGCAAAGATTCCGTCGCGCACCCGGGTCACCCCAGCGCGAGCGCGCGCAGCCGGGTGCTGCTGCCGTTGAACACGTCCTGGTCCATCGGCGTCGAGGCGTACTGCCAGAACGTGTGGTAGGACCAGCCTCCCGGCAGCGTGCCGGGGCTGGCGGCATAGCGCGCGATCCACAGCGGGTTGGTGCCGCTGAAGGCCGAGGTGTTGCCGGTGCAGGTCCGCCACCAGTCGGTGGTCGTGTAGATGATGGCATCGCGTCCGGTGCGGGCTCGGTACTGGTTGACGAAGCTGCTGATCCAGCTGCGCATCCGCGCCCGCGACATGCCGTAGCAGGTACCGCTGTAGGGGTTGTACTCGATGTCCAGGACGCCGGGCAGGGTCTTGCCGTCCCGCGACCAGCCGCCACCATGGTCAACGAAGTAGTTGGCCTGGGTGGCGCCGGAGGAGACGTTGGGCAGGGCGAAGTGGTAGGCGCCGCGGGTCATGCCGACGTCGTAGGAGCCGACGTACTGCTGCGCGAAGTACGGGTTGTGGTAGCCGGTGCCCTCGGTGGCCTTGACGTAGGCGAAGCGCTTGCCCGCCGACCACTGCCGGCTCCAGTCCACGTTGCCCTGGTGGCTGGAGACGTCGATCCCCCGCACGCCGGAGGGAGCGCTGGCCGTGAGCTGCGGTGCGGCCAGCTGGGACGCCTGACGCCGCGCGGACCAGCCCATGTACGCCTGTCCCGGACGGTCGATGCCGACACTGCGCGCGGCCGCCGACGGCCGGTGCGGTGCGTCGAGGGTCGGCGCCGCACCCGCCGACGTGGCGAGCACCGGCACGGTGAGTGCCGCGACGGTCACCGCGGATGCCGCGGCGGCCAGCACGGAGCGGAATCGGGGGGCGCGGCTGTGGTGAGCGGACATGGACAGCCCTTCGTCGTCATACCGGATGGGGCGACGCCGCAGGAACGCGACGGCGGCCAGAACCTGACTGTAGGGACCGGCGCGCACCCACGGGTGACGAAAGGACAGCGCGACACCAGAAGATTGGTCAAGAGGGCGCGCCCGGAGAGGGCGCCGGCCGCCGCCGGATCAGGCGGGGGTCTCCTCGTGCTGGACGTGCTCGCGCACCCAGCCCACGATCTCCTGCGTCGTGGCGCCGGGGGTGAAGATCTTCGCGACGCCCATCTCCATAAGCTGGGGCATGTCGTCGTCCGGGACGATGCCGCCGCCGAAGATGACGATGTCCTCGGCGTCGCGCTCCTTGAGCAGCTCCAGCACCTTGGCGAACAGGGTCATGTGGGCTCCGGAGAGGACCGAGAGCCCGATGGCGTCGGCATCCTCCTGGATGGCCGCCTCGACGATCTGCTCCGGGGTCTGGTGCAGCCCGGTGTAGACGACCTCCATGCCGGCGTCCCGCAGGGCGCGGGCCACCACCTTGGCACCACGGTCGTGCCCGTCGAGCCCGGGCTTGGCCACCACGACGCGCAGCGGGGAGGAGGACGACGAAGACGCTGTCATGCTGCGCAGACTAACGCCTGCCGGGAGCCCGATCGATCGGCCCGTGCCCGGCAGGCTAGGGTCGTGGCGCCCCTGTCCGCGCCACCCCGGTGGCGCGCGCCCTGTCCATCCCGAGGTCCTCGTGCGTCGTTCCAGGTATGCCGGGCAGCACCGTGCGCCCGGCGCCCCCCGCCGGCCGCGCCGACGCCGCTGGAGCCTGGTGCTGCCGTCCCTGGCGGCCGGCGTGCTCCTGGTCTCCACGACCGGCGCGACGCTGGGCTCGGGGACCCTCGGCGCCCGGCCCTCGTCGAACGGGGTGTCCGTCGCCGACTCCACGGTTGCCCCGACCGACCTGCTTGCCGGGAACACCTCACCGAGCCCCACCCGGCCGCCGGAGGTGCTGCGCGCGGACGAGCCGGCCTCGCGGAACCACGCGCGCCCGGCGCAGGATGCCCACGAAGAGGGTGCCGGTGCACGGGCGCAGCAGCGTGCTCGTGCGCAGCGGGCCCGGGATCGGGAGCGACGGGCGGAGGCACACCGGTGGGTGCGCCCGGCGGACGGGCGGCTGACCTCGCGGTTCGGCTACCGGTGGGGGCGCCTGCACGCGGGCGTCGACCTCGCCGTGCCGGTGGGGACACCGCTGCGGGCGATGTCGAGCGGCACGGTGACGAAGGCCGGCTGGGACGGCGGCGGTGGGTTCGTCGTGGCCGTTCGGCAGTGGGACGGCACGGTCATCATGTTCCTGCACCTGTCCCGTGGCGTCGTGCAGGTCGGACAGCGCGTGCGCCCCGGCCAGCTCGTGGGGTACTCCGGAAGCACCGGGCACTCCACCGGGCCGCACCTGCACCTCGAGGTGCACCCTCGGGGCGGTGACCCCGTCGACCCGCTGCCCTGGTTGGCCCGGCACCACGTCCGGCTCTGATCAGATCTTCTCCACGGGGGCGTAGCGCAGCAGCAGCCGCTTGACGCCCGCCTCGCCACCGAAGTCGACGTGCGCCATCGCCTTGTCCCCGCTGCCCTCGACCCGGACCACCGTGCCGAGCCCGAACGAGTCGTGCGTGACGCGGTCCCCCGCATCGAGGCTGATGACCTGCCGGGTGCCCGGTGAGCGCACCCCCGGTCGCGCTGCGAGCCGTGCCACGGCCGGCGTGGCGGACGGGCGGGTGCCGGTGGACTCGGTCCGTTGCCAGTCGATGAGCTCGTCCGGGATCTCGTCGAGGAACCGGGAGGGTGGGTTGTACTGAGGCGCGCCCCACGCCGAACGGACCACCGCGCGGGACAGGTGCAGCCGCTCGCGGGCGCGGGTGATGCCGACGTAGGCGAGTCGGCGCTCCTCCTCCAGCTCCCGTGGGTCGCCGAGCGCCCGCAGGTGCGGGAACGTGCCGTCCTCCATGCCGGTGAGGAAGACGACGGGGAACTCCAGCCCCTTGGCGGTGTGCAGCGTCATCAGGGTGACGACGCCCTGCTCCTGCGCCTCCTCGTTGTCCGGGATCTCGTCGGCGTCCGCCACCAGCGAGACCTGCTCGAGGAAGTCGTCGAGCGAGCTCTCGGCACCGGTGCCGTTCGCCTCGTCGAACTCCCGCGCGACCGCGACCAGTTCGTTGAGGTTCTCCACCCGCGTCTCGTCCTGCGGGTCGTGGCTCTTGCGCAGCTCGTCGAGGTAGCCGGTCTGCTCCAGCACCGCCTCGAGCAGGTCAGCGACGCCCGCCCCGCCCTCACGGACCGTCTGGAGCGCCTCGAGCAGCGAGGTGAAGGCCTTGATGCAGGTCACCGACCTGGTGGCGATGCCGGGCGCGTCCTCGGGCCGGCCGAGGGCCGCGATGAAGGCGATCCGCTCCCGCTCGGCGAGCGCCGAGATGCAGGCCTCGGCGCGGTCCCCGATCCCGCGCTTGGGCACGTTGAGGATGCGGCGCAAGTTGACGGTGTCGGCCGGGTTCGCGATGACGCGCAGGTAGGCGAGCGCGTCCTTGACCTCCCGGCGCTCGTAGAACCGGGTGCCCCCGACCACCTTGTAGGGCAGTCCGACGCGGACGAAGACCTCCTCGATCGCCCGTGACTGGGCGTTGGTGCGGTAGAAGACGGCCACATCCCGCGGCTTGACGCCGTGCTCGTCGGCGAGCCGGTCGATCTGCCGCGCGACGAACGCTGCCTCGTCGTGCTCGGAGTCGGCGACGTAGCCGATGATCGGCGCTCCGTCACCGGCGTCGGTCCACAGGTTCTTCGGGCGGCGACCCTCGTTGCGGGCGATCACGGCGTTGGCGGCCCGCAGGATGGTCTGCGTCGACCGGTAGTTCTGCTCCAGCAGGATCGTCGTGGCGTGGGGGTAGTCCTGCTCGAACTCTGTGATGTTGCGGATCGTCGCGCCGCGGAAGGCATAGATCGACTGGTCGGCGTCCCCGACCACGGCCAGCTCCGCCGGCGCCACGGCCGGCCCGTCCTGCTCGGCCGCGCCGGCAGCTCCACCGACCCCGCCGCCGACGAGCTCGCGGACCAGGACGTACTGCGCGTGGTTGGTGTCCTGGTACTCGTCCACCAGGACGTGCCGGAACCGCCGGTGGTAGTGCTCGGCGACCTCCGGGAAGGCCTGCAGGATGTTGACCGTCGTCATGATGAGGTCGTCGAAGTCCAGGGCGTTGGCCTGCCGCAGCCGCCGCTGGTAGTTCGCGTAGGCCTCCGCGAGCACCTGGTCCTGGTGCGTGCCGTCAGCGGCCCGGGCGGCGTAGGTCTCCTCGTCGACGAGCTCGTTCTTGAGGTTGCTGACCTGCGCCGAGAACGACCGCGGCGGGTAGCGCTTGGGGTCGAGGTTCATGTCCCGCAGGACCATGCTCATCAACCGCTGGCTGTCGGCCGCGTCGTAGATCGAAAAGCTGGACTTCAGCCCGACCTTGGTCGCCTCCCGGCGCAGGATGCGCACGCAGGCCGAGTGGAAGGTCGACACCCACATCGCCTTGGACCGGCCACCGACCAGCGCCTCCACGCGTTCGCGCATCTCCGCGGCGGCCTTGTTGGTGAAGGTGATCGCGAGGATCTGGCCCGGCTGCGCGCCGCGCTCGGCGAGGAGGTAGGCGATCCGGTGCGTCAGCACGCGGGTCTTGCCGGAGCCCGCGCCTGCCACGATCAGCAGCGGGCTGCCGTGGTGGACCACCGCGGCGCGCTGCTGCGGGTTGAGCCCCTCCAGCAGGGTCGCCGAGTCGGTGGCGTCTCGCTCGCCCCACCAGGCCCGCACGGGCGGCTTCGCGGCGCCGCCGCTCGCTGCGGCCGCACTGGTGTCCCGGGCCCATGCAGGCACCCCATCCGGATCCACCTCCCCGGAGGCGGCTCGGGAAGACATTCCGGGCAAAGGCAGGTCGTCGAACAAGGTGCTCATCGTGGTCTCCACCCTAAGCCGAGGGCGGGACACCCCTCGCCCGTAGGCTGCCCCGGTGAGCACCCGGCATACCGGCAACGTCCGTCCCGCGACCCCCAGCGACGTCCCGGAGCTGATCCGGCTGGTCCGTGAGCTGGCCGTCTACGAGAAGGAGCCGCAGGCGGCAACCGCCACGGAGGCCGACTTCACGGCCTCCCTCTTCCCGCCGGACGGTGCCCCGGTGGCACATGCGCACGTCGCCGAGGCGGACGGCCGGGTCGTCGGTATGGCGCTCTGGTTCCTGTCGTTCTCGACGTGGACGGGGCGGCCCGGCATCTGGCTGGAGGACCTGTTCGTCGAACCCGAGCACCGCGGCACCGGCCTCGGCCGGGAGCTGCTCGCCACGCTGGCGGCACTGTGCGTGGAGCGGGGCTACACGCGGCTGGAGTGGTGGGTGCTCAACTGGAACGAGCCGTCGATCGGGTTCTACCGCGGCCTCGGCGCAGTCTCCCAGGACGAGTGGACGACGTTCCGGATGGACGGTGACGCGCTGCAGCGGCTGGGTGCACGCTGACGGCCGTCCTCGACCCCCGGGAGCAGCTGCGGCGGCTCGGTGCCCTCGCCGGCGGCTGGGTGCGCCGTGCCGGCTACCTGCGCAAGTGGGTGGTCCTCGGCACCGCGATCGGCGTGATCGCCGGCCTTGGTGCGGTCGCGTTCTACCTCGCGCTGGTCACCGCCGGCCACCTGCTCCTCGGGCTCATCGGCGGCTACGAGGTGCCCCGCCCGCTCGGCGAGGGCGGCGCCCACGGTTCCGGGCACTTCTCCCGTCCCTGGGCGGTCCCGTTGGTGGTCGGCCTCGGCGGGCTCCTGTCGGGCGCGCTCGTCTACGTCCTCGCCCCCGAGGCCGAGGGACACGGCACGGACGCGGCGATCAACGCCGTCCACCAGAACCCGCGGATGATCCGGGCCCGGGCCGTCCTGGTGAAGCTGGTCGCCTCGGCGATCACGATCGGCTCCGGCGGCTCCGGCGGCCGCGAGGGACCGACCGCCCAGATCTCGGCCGGCTTCGGATCCCTGCTGGCCCGCACCCTCAACCTGTCGCCCGAGGACGGCCGGATCGCCGTCTCGGTCGGCATCGGCTCCGGCATCGGCGCGATCTTCGGGGCACCGCTGGGCGGCGCGGTGCTGGCTGCCGACATCGTCTACCGGGACGACTTCGAGGAGCAGGCCCTGATCCCGGGGCTGATCAGCGCCGTGATCGCCTACACCGTGTTCGGGTTCACCATCGGCTGGACGCCGCTGTTCGGCTATGCCCTGCCGGGCTATGAGTTCCACGAGCCGGTCCAGCTGCTCTGGTTCGCCCTGATCGGCCTCGCGGCCGCCGGCACCGGATTGGTCTACAGCGGCACCTTCTACCGCGTGGTTTCCCTGACCAAGCGCACCCGCATCTCCTCGCTGTTCACGCCCGCGATCGGCGGGGTGCTGGTCGGCCTGCTCGCCCTGGCGATCCCGCAGGTCCTCGGCACCGGCTACGGCTGGGTCCAGGCCTCGCTCGACCGCGACGGGCTGATGTCGATCCCGTTGTGGATCGTGCTCCTGCTGCCGTTCGCCAAGGTCCTGGCGACGTCGCTGTCCATCGGCACCGGCGGCTCGGGCGGAATCTTCGGCCCCGGCATGATCATCGGCGGCTTCACCGGTGCGGCCGTCTGGCGGCTGCTCGAGGGATTCGGCCCCGGCGTGCCGCACAGCCCGGCGGCGTTCGTCATCGTCGGCATGATGGCCTGCTTCGGCGCCATCGCCCGGGCACCGCTGGCGATGATGCTCATGGTGGCGGAGATGACCGGCAGCCTCACCATCCTGCCGCCGGCCATGGTGGCGGTCGGCCTCGCCTACCTCATCGTCCGGAGCAGGGGGGACACCATCTACCGCAGCCAGCTGCGCAACCGGGAGGAGGCGCACTCGGCCCGGCTGCGCCTCGGCCTCCCGCTGCTGCGCCGGGTCCCGGTCACGTCCGCGATGGCCCCACCGCGGCTGGTGCTGCGCCAGTCCGACAGCCCGGCGCACGCCCGCGCGGCCCTCGCCGAGGCCGAGGTGCCGGGCGCGCCGGTCCTGGACCAGGAGTCCCGGTTCGTCGGCGTCGTGCACGCGCCCGACCTGCGCCACGCCGACAGCGACACGATCGGCCACCTCGTCGACAGCACCGCCGGGACCGTCCCCGAGAACGCCACGCTGGACGACGCCCTCGACGCGATCCCCACCGGCGGCCGGTGGATCACCGTCCTCGACGACGGCCGGCACGTCCTCGGCACCGTCGCCTACAGCGACATCGTCCGTGGCTACCGGCGGGCCATCCGCTCCGACGCCCGGCGGATGTCGCACGTGTCCGCGCACTCCAGCGTCGTCGAGCTGCGCGTCGGTCCCGACTCACCGCTCGGCGGCCGCCCGCTGAAGGAGAGCGCCCTCCCCCACGGCGCCGTGGTCGTGTCCGTGCAGCACGGGGACGCGCTGCACTTCGGGATCGGCACCCAGCCGCTGCACCCGGGCGATGTCGTGACCGTGCTGTCCCGCCCGGGCGTCGACGCCCAGCTCCGCCGGCTGCTGGATGCAGAGCAGCCGGCGACGCCGGCAGACGGGACGACCACCGTCGAGTGAGCCGGCAGACGGGACGACCACCGTCGAGTGAGCTGCCGCTGGCTACGCTGTGCGCCGTGACGCCGACCACCATGGCCACGGAGATGGCCGAGCAACCTGAGGCCATCGCCCGCACCCTGGCGGCCCTGCGGCCGCTGCGCCCACGGATCCGTGAGCTCGCGCAGGACCGCGGCCAGATCCTCTTCGTCGCCCGCGGCTCCTCCGACAACGCCGCGATCTATGCGCGCTACCTCCTCGAGGTGCACGCAGGTCGGGTCGCCTCCCTCGCCGCGCCCAGCGTGGCCACGCACTACCGCAGCCGGTTGGACCTCTCCGGCGCGTTGGTCGTCTCGATCTCGCAGTCGGGGCAGACCGAGGAGATCGTCCAGACCCAGGCGTGGGCGCGCGACTGCGGCGCCGCCACCATCGCGGTCACCAACGTCGCGGACAGCGCGCTGGCCCGCGAGGCGGACCTCGCCCTGCTCACCGAGGCCGGTCCCGAGCGGGCGGTCCCGGCGACCAAGACGTTCACCACCCAGCTCACGGCGGTGGCGGTGCTCGCCACCGCGCTGGCCGAGGACCCGAGTGCCCTCGACGCCGACCTCGACCGCGTGCCGGCTGCCATCGAGAAGCTGCTCGCCGAGCGCACCGGCGTCGACGCGGCGGCGACCGCGCTGTCCCGCACCAACGAGGTGCTCGTCAGCGGCCGGGGCCTCACCTTCGCCGCCGCGGTGGAGACCGCGCTGAAGCTCGAGGAGACGTGCCTGCGCCCGGTCCGGGGGCTGTCGTATGCCGACCTGCGGCACGGGCCGATCGCCATCGTCGACCCGCAGCTGGTCGCGATCGTCGTCGCGCCCCAGGACGGCCCGATGGTGTCCGGCCTCACCGAGCTGCTCGACGACCTGCACCAGCGCGGCGCGATCACCGTGGGAATCGGCGGCGACGCCGGGTTCGCCCAGGCTGCCGACGTGGCGGTGGCCGGCCCGGACCTGCCCGAGACCGTCGCGCCGCTGGCCCTCGTGGTGGCCGGTCAGCTCGTGGTCGAGACCCTCGCCCGCCAGCTCGGGCTCGACCCCGATGCCCCGCGCGGGCTGCACAAGGTGACCCAGACCGACCGGTGACGCGGCCGGCGCGACCACGTCTCACAGCGGGAGCAGCAGTGGCTCACAGCGTGGTGCCGGTGGACCGCGCTGTACTGGGTCGTGCCGCTGCGTCCGGTCCGCACAGCTCGGCGCGGCGCGGTGAAGGTGTCGAGGAGGCAGGGATGCACGAGGCAAGCGACCGATGGCGGTCACCGGGCGCCTCGTGGCGGCTCATCGGCATACTGCCGCTGACCGGCAGCGTGCTGCTCATCCTGGTCGGCGTCGCCGCGTTCCTGGACCTGGACCCCGGCGACACCTCGCCGGTGGTGGAGTGGGCGTCGACGAATATGCGCAACCTCGCCGGTCACCCGGTCGCCGCGATGCTGGCCAGCATGTTCGTGGTGAGGGGGTTCCCGTGGCTCGAGCTCATCCTGGTCGCGGCCGGCTGCGGCCTGACCGAGCGTCGCCTGGGTGTGTGTCGCACCATCGTCGTGGCACTGTCGGGGCAGGTGTTTGCCACGCTCGTCACCGAGTACGGTGCGGCGGTTCTCGGCGGGCTCCACCTGACCGCCGCTTCGTCCCCGACCCGGTCCGACGTGGGGATCTCCTACGCCATGTACGCCTTGCTGGGCGCGGCGGCCCTGCTCCTGCCGCGCCGGCTGCGCGCCATCGCGCTGTTCACGGTGGCTGCCTCGGTGGTGGTCCCCCTGATCACCGATCCGGACATGACCACCGCGGGCCACGTGCTGTCCGTCGCGTGTGGTGTCGCCACCCTCGCCGTGCTCTGCTGGCATCGCGCGGACGGCCTGCCGCTGGAGGACCAGCGCCGCACCTCACATCCAGCGTCGTGGAGTAGAACCAGATCGTGGGAAGGCCGTCCGCAGTCGCCCTCTATGTGGTCGCGATGGTCGTCACTGTGGTCGCGGTGGACGTCGCCCTCTTCCGGCACCACCTCTGGCCGCGGCTGATCGTCAACATCGGAATCGTCCTGGTGTTCATGGCGGTCTACTTCCGGTTCTTCAAGCGGCGGTGATCCCCCAGGCGCCCAGGTGGTCCGGTCCACCGAAGCTCCTGGCCCCCATGAGGTGCCCGGGGGTCCGCCGCACGAGGGTGGCCCAGCATGGCCCGAGCAGATCTACGGAGACTGGTCGTCCAGCGGAACCAGGTTGTGGTTCGTCCGGAACAGGTTGTCCGGGTCCCAGCGCCGTTTCAGTTCGGCGAGCCGTTGCGCCTTGGCGTCGCCGTAACCAGCCCTGACCTCGGCTTGACCGGTTCCCGGCTCGAAGTTGAGGTAGAGCCCACCCGTGAGAGCGGGCTCGAAGGCTGCGCTGAAGTTCCGGACCCACTCCATCTCGTGCTCGGTCGCGGAGTCGTCGCGCCAGCACGCGATGGGATGCGCCAGGTAGGGAGCCTTGCGGTTGCTCACCGCGGTGGCCTCCTCCGACACGTCAGCTATGGCACCACCGAGACGGAAGATGATGCCCTGCGTCATCGGCGAGCCGATGTCGCGTCCGCTCGCCAGGTAGGCCTCGATGACGTCGTCGGGCAGTCCGGTCACGTAGTGGCCACGGTGGTAGTTCCGCCACCCTCTGGGCGCGAACCCGTCGAGCATTGACTGCAGTGCCGTGTAGGGCATGGGCTGGATCAGGTCGATACCGCCCTCCATCACCTTGCGGAGCGGAGCCACGGCGTCCTCGGCATCGGAGGAGTCGCCGAGCCACGCCACGACCACGGCGAGGACCGGGCTGCCCACCAACTCGGGAGGCACGAAGTCCTCCGGTGGCGCCAGGACGGTCGCCAACGCCGTCACGAGCTCGCGTGGTGCCGCCTCGACGACGTCGCGGTAGGCCCGAGCGGCCTCCGCTGCGCGTGTCCCGTCGTTGGGCAGGACCAGCAGCCCGGCCATCATCAGCGGTGGGATCTGGTGGGTCTTGAAGGCGAAAGACGTGACGACACCGAAGTTGGCGCCGGCTCCTCGGAGCGCCGACATCAGCTCGGCGTCGGACTCGTCGGTGACGTGGACGAGCTCCCCCTTGGCCGTGACCAGATCCGCGCCCACGAGGTTGTCGCAGGACAGGCCGTACTTGGTGGACAGCCAGCCGTATCCCCCGCCCAGAGTGAAACCACCGATCCCGGTTGTGGTGACGCGTCCACCGGGAGTTGCCAGGCCGAGCATCTCCAGGTCGCGGTCGTACTCCCCCCAGAGCGTCCCGGGATTGGCGTGGGCGACGCCGGATTCGACATCGACATGCACGCCCTTGAGGCTGGACAGGTCGATGAGCACGCCACCCTCGACGGTTCCCAAGCCGGCCACCTGGTGACCCCCGCAGCGCACGGCCAGGGGCAGCCCCTGCTGGCGGGCGAAGCCCACGGCATCCCTCACGTCAGCCGCACCGGACGGCCGGATGATGAGCACCGGACGCCGATCGATGCTCCCGTTGTAGACCGCACGTGCCTCGTCATAGTCGGGATCTGCGGGGCGAATCGCCCTGCCCCTGAAGTTGTCTGGAAGTCCGACGTCCGTGACGACACTGACGCTCATGACTGACTTCCCGAAGTGCGCGTGATCAGCATGATGGTCCTCGATTTCGTTGCTGTTGGTTCTGGCCAGGGGTGACAGCGGCGCGTGTGCTGCAGCCGGCGCAGCACGACCGACTGCGGACATGGCCTGGTATGCCGTCGCAGCCACCGCTCTCGTTCGCCCAGCAAAGCAGGTGGCCGTCACAGCACCGTCACCGTTGACGCGGCTGCACCCCGACGGGACGATTGACGATGCGTCGAGGGAGCAGCCCGTGGACCAGCCGGCAGTGACGGTGGAACTTCTGGGCAGGTTTGGCTTCGCGGTCGACGGGCTGCCGCGGCAGTTGGGCCCGGCCCTGCAACGGTTGGTGGCGTTCCTCGCCGTGCACTCCTGGCCGAGCCGATACGTCATTGCGAGCATGCTCTGGCCCGATCACCGAGATGACGCCGCACTCGCCGCACTCCGCACTGCCGTGTGGCGGCTGCAGCACCAGGCGCCGGGAGCGCTGGACGCCGGTGCCCGCACGCTCTCGCTCTCTCCCCGCGTGCGGGTTGACCTCAACGATTGCCTCGCGTGGGCACACCGCATCATCCGCGACCCGGCGTCGGTCGACGACGACGAGTTGGAGTCGCCCACAACAAGCGCGGAACTGCTCCCAGGTTGGGACGACGACTGGCTGGAACCGGAGCGACAGCGACTGCACCAGCTGCACATCCACGCTCTGGAAACGGCGGCGGGAGAGCAACTCCGACGTGACCGCCCCGGGCAGGCCCTGGCGACGGCGTTTGCCGCCCTGCACGCGGACCCGTTGCGTGAATCGACCCACCGGCTGCTGATCCACATTCATCTGGCTGAGGGAAACGTCGATTCGGCCCTCCGCCAGTACCGAGCCTGCCGGGACGCGCTTCACGCCGAGCTGGGGGTGGCGCCGAGTACGGCGCTGACGGAACTGGTCACGCCCTACCTGTCACGAGTCGCCCCCGCCGCTGACACGTGACCGTGGCTCGCCGCCAACGCGGGTCTCCTCGGCCGTAGGGTCGGGCCCGTGATCTCCGACGCCACGGCCCGCCAGCTCACGCACCGCCTCGCCCAGGAGCAGTCGCAACGGCGGCTGCCGTCCGTGGCCGCGGCGCTCGTCCGCGGAGGCCAGCTCCTCTGGTCGGGGGCGGTCGGCGCCGTCGACGGCCTGCCCGACGGGACGCCAGCGACGACGGACACGCAGTACCGGATGGGCTCGATCACCAAGACCTTCACCGCAGTCCTGGTGATGCAGTTGCGGGATGAGGGGCTCGTCGACCTCGACGACCCGGTCGACCGGCACGTGCCGGACGCCGGGGTGCCGGGAGCAACCGTCGCCCAGCTGTTGAGCCACTCCTCGGGACTCCAGGCGGAGACCGACGGCTCCTGGTGGGAGCGCAGCCCGGGCCGCGAGTGGGGCGACCTCGCCGGTCACCTGGTCCAGCGGCACCGCCCGGGCCGGCGCCACCACTACTCCAACACCGGGTATGCCGTCCTCGGGCGACTCGTCGAACGTCACCGCGGTGACCCTTGGGCCGAGGTGCTGCGCGAGCGCGTGCTGGACCCACTGGGGATGGCGCGCACCACCTACCTGCCCGCCCAGCCGGCCGCGAGCGGGCTGGGCGTGCACCCCTTCGCCGACCTCGTCCTGCGCGAGGCGGTGCAGGACACCCGGGCGATGGCGCCGGCCGGGCAGCTGTGGTCCACGGTGGACGACCTGGCCCGGTGGGCCCGGTTCGTCGGCGGCGAGACCGGCGGCGTGCTCACGACCGACACGCTCGAGGAGATGCGGCAACCGATGGCCTGGCACGACGTGCCGGACGAGCCGTGGACCGCCGCGCACGGCCTGGGCATCCAGGTCTGGAACCGCGACGGCAGGCGGTACGCCGGCCACGGCGGCTCCATGCCGGGCTTCCTCGCCAACCTGCACGTCGGGCTCGACGACCCGCGACCGGACGGCGTGGTCACCATGGCGAACGCCACGACTGGGCTGTCCGGCGAGCTGGGCACCGACCTCCTGCGCATCCTCGCCGAGGGCGACCCCTCGAGCCCGCCGACCTGGCATGCCGTTGACGTCGACGCAGGCGTCCGCGAGCTGCTGGGCCTGTGGCACTGGGGCACCGCGCCGCACGAACTGCGCGCCGCGGGCGACGGACAGCTCGAGCTGCGCCCGATCGGGACCAGTGGACGCGGGTCGCGCTTCCGCCGGGACGGCAGCGGCGCCAACGCTTCCGGCTGGATCGGCCTCGACGGCTACTTCGCCGGGGAGCCGCTCGAGGTGCGGCACACACGCGAGGGCACGGCATACCTCGACGTGGCATCGTTCCGGTTCACGCGGGTGCCGTACCAGCCGGATGCGGACATCCCCGGCGGGGTCGACCAGGCCGGCTGGTACGCGTAGACCAACCGGTTCCGGTCCTGCGCGCGTCGGCTCAGCGCGCGACGACCCCACCAGCACAGGAGCACGACCGCAGCACCCACGACCACGTCGAGCAGCCAATGGTTGGCGGTGGCGACGACATCGACGGCGGTGACGCAGGGGTAGGTGACTGCCGCCACTCGCCACCACCAGCGCCGCACCATCGTCAGCGCCACCAGTGCCACCCACACCGCCCAGCCGACGTGCATCGAGGGCATCGCGGCGAGCTGGTTCGCGAGCTCGCCGGAGCTGCTCAGTGCCGAGTCGTTGTCCCACCAGCCGTAGGACGCGTAGGCGATGAGGGTGTCGACGAACCCGGCGTGGGGCACCAGCCGCGGCGGCGCCGTGGGGAAGCTCACGTAACCGACGAGCGCCACGACGTTCGCGGCGATGAGCGTGTCCCGGGCGACCACGAAGTCCTGCCGGCTGGCCCGCAGCTTCGCCCAGATCAGCGCCGCCGGGGTCACCGCCCAGTGGAACAGCGAGTACCAGACGCCCGAGGCCACCGCGAACACCGTGTGCGCGGACACCCAGCGATTCAGGTCGAGCTCGACCGCGAGGTGCACGTGCCGCTCCGCCGCCCACAGCTGCGCCGCGTGCACCTGCGCCGTCACCCACCGTGGCGGCAGCAGGTGGATCACGAGTTGATAGAGCCCGAAGAGCACCCCCAACGCCGGCAGCTCCAGCCACCGCCCCCAGCCCGAGGTCGCGACTGCACGCTCCGTGGCCGCCCCCGGGTGGTCCCCGGCCACCAGCTCATCGCTTCGACTCACGTCCGCCACGCTAGCGTCGCCCTCCCCCTGAACTGCGGAACTTCGGAACTGCGGAACTGCGGAACTGCGGAACTGCGGAACTGCCAAGAGGTCTAGAGCAGGCGCCGGCCCATGGCCCACGCGGTCAGCTCGTGCCGCGAGGACAACTGCAGCTTGCGCAGCACCGAGGAGACGTGCGTCTCGACCGTCTTGACCGAGATGAACAGCTCCTTGGCCACCTCCTTGTACTGGTACCCGCGGGCGATGAGCCGCATCACCTCCCGCTCCCGGGCGCTCAGCCGGTCGAGCTCCTCGTCGACCTCGGCCACCTCCCCGGCTGCGGCCCCGAACGCGTCGAGGACGAAGCCGGCCAGCCGCGGGCTGAACACGGCGTCGCCGTCCGCGACCCGTCGGATCGCGCGGCTGAGGTCGTCCCCGCTGATGGTCTTGGTCACGTAACCCCTGGCGCCCGCCCGGATGACCGCTATGACGTCGTCGGCCGAGTCGGAGACCGACAGCGCGAGGAAGCGCACCGGGCCGCCGGCCGCTGTGGTGACGCCCGCGCAGCCGCTGATCACGTCGCTGCCGCCGCGGCCGTTGCCGCCGGGAAGGTGCACGTCGAGCAGCACCACGTCCGGACGGGTGTCGCGCACGACGGCGACCGCGTTGTCGACGTCGGCGGCCTCACCCACGACCTGCAGCGCCGGGTCGAGCTCGGCCTTCACGCCGGACCGGAACATGCGGTGGTCGTCGACGAGGACGAGGCGGATCGGGTCAGTCACGGACGTGCTCCTCGGTCGGTTTCGGTGCGGTGGGTCTCGCTGGGGTGGTCGGGGCGGTCGGCAGGGTCAGCGACACCTCGGTGCCGTCCTCGAGGCGGCGCACCTTCGCCGTCCCGCCGTGGCGTTCCATCCGGCCGAGGATCGACTGGCGCACGCCGAGCCGGTCCTGCGGCACGTCGGTGAGGTCGAACCCCGGCCCGTGGTCGCGCACGAACGCCTCCACCCGGTCGGCCCCCACCTCCAGGTATGCCGACACCGGCGGCCTGCCGTGCCGGGTCGCGTTGAGCAGGGCCTCCCGGAGGGCACGCACCAGCGCGGTCCCGTGCTCGTCGAGCGGCCGGTCCCCGGTCGCGACCAGGTCGACGGGCACCCCGGTCAGGTCCTCCACCTCGTGCGCGACCTGCGTGGCGGAGGAGGCGAGGGTGGACTCGGGACCGGCGGGTCCGCCATACAACCAGGAGCGCAGCTCCCGCTCCTGCGCGCGGGCGAGGCGCACGACCGACGCGGGGTCCTCGGCGCGACGTTGGATGAGGGCGAGCGTCTGCAGGACGGAGTCGTGCAGGTGGGCGGCGATGTCGGCCTTCTCGGTGGCGCGGATGCGCTCGGTCTGCTCGGTGCGGTAGTCGTTCCACAGCCGGAGCACCCACGGGGCCATGAGGAACGCGACCCCGGCGAGCACGGCGAGCGCGGCCACGCCGGCGTCCCAGAGCCCGGCCAGCCCGCGCCCCTGGGTGGCGAGCGCCACCAGACCGACCACTGCGAGCGCGACACCGATGCCCAACCGCACCAACGACTCCCGCCGCTGGCCGGGGCGGGCGAACAGCCACCGGTCCCGTTCGGCGTCGTCGAGCCGGGACCACGCGAGGACCGCGCCGGTGCCCACTGCGAGCAGCGGGATGAGCAGGCCGAGACGCAGGTTGACGCCCTGGACCTGCAGGTACAGCGCGAGGCCGACGACGACCAGCGCGAGGCCGATGAGGACGTTGCGCATGGCCTCCTCGCCGGCGCCCGAGCGTGCGGTGGTCGTGGTGCTCAGCGCCTCTCTCGGGGGTCGTGCCTCCCCCGTGGTGGAGGCGCCTGCGGTGGTCGGTCCTCCCGTGCTGGTCGGCGCCGTACGGTGCGGCGGCGCGGGAATGGCGAGTGCGGCGGTACCGGTCGGGGTCAGCGCCCACAGGAAGGCGTAGACGACCAGACCCGCTCCCGCGACCAGGGCCGCGACGACGAAGCCGAGGCGGACCACCTTGACGGGCACGCACAAGTGCTCGGCGACGCCGGCGCACACCCCGGCGACCCACCGTCCGTCGGGCGGCCGCACCAGCGGCGGCCGCGACGGCTGTCCCGTGCTGTCCATGGCCCTATCCTCGCTCACGCGAGGCGCCGTTCCGACCCTCCTCGGGGTCGTCCGGGCACCTTTCAGGGGCACCCTCAGGGGTCGTTCAGGGTCGACCCTCATGGCAGCGCCGCGCCGGCTCCCGCAGGCTGGTGCCATGACACAACCACCGACCTCCGGCACGCCGGGCACCGGCTACCGGGAAGACCCACCCACCGGAGAGCCGTCTTGGCTGGACCGGTTCTGGGGTGGCCTGCGCGGGCTCGGTCTGCACCGACGCCGCAACGACAAGTGGCTGGGCGGCGTGTGCTCGGGGCTCGCCGACCGCCTCGGCATCGACCCGCTGATCACCCGCGCCGCCTTCATCCTGCTCGGCCTCATCTTCGGGTTCGGCGTGACGCTCTACCTGGTGGCGTGGGTGCTGCTGCCGGACACCGAGGGCGAGATCAGCGCGGAGCGGGCACTGCGGGACGGCGACGCCGGATCGGTGGTGCTGCTCGTCATCGCGGGACTCGTGCTGTTCAGCGGGTTCCCTTGGTGGTGGGGCAACTGGGGCAACGGCGTGCCGTGGGGCGGCCTGGTCATCCTCGGCCTCATCGTCTGGTGGGTCTGGGCCCACGCCCACGGCCGCGCCCCGGGCCAGCCCCGGCGCGGCGAGACCGCCGAGGAGTGGGGCCGGCGCGTCGGCGACCAGGCGGCCCAGTGGGGTAAGCGCACCGGTGACCGCGCCGCGCAGTGGGGGCAACGAATGGGTGACAACACGGCCCAGTGGGGCCAGCGGTTCAGCGAGCGGACCCAGGAATGGGGTCACGCGCCCGCCGGCCGCGAGCCCGGGGCGGGGCCGAGTGCACCGACGCCTCCGCGAGGGCCGCAGGGGGCCCCCGCGTGGGAGCCGGCACGTCCGGCGCCGGCAGTGCTGCCGCGCCGCCCGCGTCGCCGCTCGGTCGGCTTCCTCGGCCTGGTGGTCGCCGTCGGGCTCGGACTGGTGGCCTACGGCGGGGTGCAGTGGGCCAACGACTACTACGGGATCCCGGGCAACGCCTGGTCCGTCGGCATCGCCGCCGCGCTGGGCGCCGTGGGGCTGTTCCTGCTGGTCGCCGGTCTGGCGGGGCGCAAGGGCGGCTTCGTGAGCTTCGTCGCCGGTGTCGGGATCATCGTGGCGCTCGTCGCGAGCGTCGCTCCCCGGAGCATGTCGTTCAGTCCCGAGGTCACCAACCGGACCTGGGCGCCGACGACGCTGACGACCGACGCGAACTACTCGCTCGGCGCCGGTCAGGGGGTCCTCGACCTCAGCAACGTGCCTGCCGACTCGCTGCGGAACCGGACCGTGCACGCCTCGGTCAACATGGGCGAGCTGCGCGTCATCGTGCCCCACGACGTGACGACGGCCGTCGACGCCCACGTCGGCGTCGGCAACATCCACGTGCCGACGAGCGTGGCCGCCGGCTCCGGTCAGGGCACCGACAACGGCGGCGTGAACGCCGACCGACGGCTGACCGTCGGCAGTGGGCCGACCGAACTGACCATCACCGCGGACGTGGGCATCGGCTCCGTCCGGGTGGAGAAGGAGTGACCATGACCGAGCAGGACCGACCGGAGGAGCGCCTCCCGCACGATGCCGGCGACGAGGTGCCGACCGAGCGGATCGAGCTGCCCTCCCGGATGGAGGCCCCGACCGAGCGGATCGAGGCGCCCGCCACATGGGCCGAACCCCCGACCGAGCGGGCGCGCGGCCCCCACGCCCCGACGATCCTCATGGCACTCGTCTGCCTCGCGGTGGCGGCGCTGGCGATCGCCCGTCAGGTCACCGGCTTCGTCGGCCTCACCTGGTCCGGCTCGGGCCCGGCGGTCATCGTCGGCGCCGGTGTGGTGCTGCTGGCGGTGGGTGCGCTGGGACTGCTGCGGGACCGTCGGGAGCCGCACCAACGCTGACGCAGCGATGCGGTCACAGCAGGCCCAGCTCGACGAGCGCGGCGCGCCAGCTGTCCGACATCGGCAGGGCGGCCAGTTCGGTCGGCGGCACCCACGCCGCCGACCGGGTGGTCCCGCCGACGTCGTTGAGGACGGGGTCGCTCGGCCGCGAGCAGCGGGCGCGGTGGATCAGCCGGACGGCGTGGTAGTCCTCGGCCCGCCCGCCGGGCGCTCGGCCCACCCAGTGCTGGCTCTGCACGAGGAGCAGCTCCCCGACCTCGACCTGTTGGTCGGACTCCTCCCAGACCTCGCGCGCCACGGCGTCGGCCGGTTCCTCGCCGGGGTCGATCCCGCCACCGGGCAGGGCCCACGTCCCCGGCGCATTCGTCCGGTCGGACGCCTCCGACATGAGGACGCCCCATGGGCTCTCGACAACCGCGTAGGCGGCCACCCGCTGGAAGACCACGAGCCGCTCCCCCTCATCGAGCACGAGGTCCGCGTCCCGCGGGACCGCGCCACCGGCGAGGTCAGCCTCGGGCGGCTCCTCCCGCTCGGCCACGTCGCCGACGGGCCGGACCTGGAAGCGCAGCCGCAGCAGGCGGTGGGCGTCGGGCGACTGCTGCGCCGAGCGGACCCGCACCACCGCCCAGCCCAGCGCGTGCAGCACGTCGACGGGGTCCGCGCCGTGGGGCAGCGGTGAACGCGCCCGCACCCGGCCCTGCTCGTCCTCGGCCACCAGCTCCACGCCTGGCGGCTGGTCGGGCACCGACCTCATCGCCGGACCGTCCCGCGGCGCACGGCTGGGTGGGCGATGGCGCGTTCGTACTCCCCCTCCGCCAGGTCGAGGACGTGCGGCCAGCTCTGTGCCGGCGGCACTGTGCTGTTGTGCCGGCGGAACCGCGCCCGCAGGTCCGGGTCGGTCACCAGTTGGGCGGCCTGCGCCGCCATCGCCTCGTCGTCCGGCGCGAGCAGTCCGCCGACGCCCGGCTCGACGAACTCGCTGATCCCGCTCTGGTGCCTACCCACGACCGGCAGACCGGCCGTGCGCGCCTCCAGTGCGGCGATCCCGAACGACTCCATCAGCCCCGGCGCGAGGTAGAGGTCCGCCGCCGCGTACCGCTGGTGCAGCTCCGCACGGGTGACCCGGCCGGGCAGGTGCACCCAGGCCGCCATCCCGTGGCGTTCGGCATACCGCTCGGTGCGGGCGCGCTGGGGCCCTTCGCCGAGGACGTCGAGGCGCAGCGGCACCGACTCGGGCACGAGCTGGCGCACGCGACGCACGATGTGCAGCAAGGGAATCGGCCGCTTGCGGGCCGCCAGCCGCATGGCCGAGACGAGCCGCACCTCCCCCGCCGGCGGTATGCCGGCACGCGGGTGGGTGCCCTCCCTCACCTCGGGTGCCCAACGGTCCACGTCGATCCCGTTGGGCAGCACGGTGACCTCGCCGGCGTCGCCGAGGACCCGCTGGACCGAGGCGGCCGCGACCTGCGAGACGGCCGTCATGGCGACGCCCTCGCGCGCCCAGCGACGCAGCCGGGGAAGCAGCCGGAACGCCGGTTCGCTGACGCCGAGCATGCAGTGCCAGGTCATCACCGTCGGCAGCCGGAGCCGGTGCGCCACCCGGGCCGCGTCGGTCGCGAACGGGCTGACGACGCCGGTGTGCACGTGGGCGACGTCGAATCCGCCCCGGCGCAGTCGCCGACCCAGCTCCGGCGGCGCCAGCGGGTTGACGGGCAGCTCGAACGGCAGCCGCAGCGCCAACCGGTGCACCGGGACGCCGTCGAGGCGGTCGATGACACCGTGGCGCTCCCCGTTCGGGCCGGGCGCGGCGGTGAAGACATGCACGTCGTGCCCCCGCTGACGCAGGCGCACGGCGAGGTCGTGCACCTGCACCTCGATGCCTCCCAGCCTGGGCAGGTAACAATCGGTGAGCAGGGCGACCTTCACGGGGCCCAGCCTCGCACGGACCCCGGCCGCCACAGTGGGTTGGGGAGCACAGCAGCCACGAGAGGAGGGACATGGGACGGACCCTGGTGACGTTCCACGCGCACCCGGACGACGAGGCCCTGCTGACGGCGGGGACGATGGCGCGAGCCGCGGCGGAGGGACACCGGGTGGTGCTCGTGGTCGCCACCGACGGTGACCTCGGCCTGACCTCGCAGCTGTATGCCGGTGACGGTCACCTCGGTGCCCACCGACTGGAGGAGCTGCGCCGCAGTGCGACCGCGCTGGGGGTGGCCCGGGTGGAGCACCTGGGCTACGCGGACAGCGGAATGGTCGGGGAGATCCGCCCCGACCCGCCGGGACGGACGCGGTTCGTGCGCGCGGGGATCGACGAGGCCGCGGGGCGCCTCGCCGAGATCCTGCGTGAGGAGCGCGCCGACGTGCTGCTGAGCTACGACCAGCGGGGAGGCTACGGCCACCGCGACCACGTGCACGTGCACCGCGTCGGAGCACGGGCGGCCCAGCTCGCCGGGACGCCGCGTGTGCTGGAGGCGACGGTGCCACGGGACACGATCTGCCGGGCGCTGCGGCTGGCGGGGCGCGTCTACCGGTTCCCGCCCGAGTTCGACCCCACCTCGTTCGAGCAGGCCTACAGCCCGCGGTCGGCCATCACCCACCGGATCGACGTGCGACGGTTCGCCGGCGCCAAGCGCGCGGCGATGCGGGCCCACGCCTCCCAAGCTGCCGTGGACGGCGACGCGGACCGCACACTGGCCGCCTTCCTACGGATCCCGCGGCCGCTCTACGACGTCGTGTTCGGCCGGGAGTGGTTCATCGACCCCTCGCTCCCGGCCGGCAGCCGCATCCGCACCGACGTCTTCGCGGGGCTCCCGTGAGGAACGAACCGACCTCCCAGGAGCCTGGCTCGGCACCGTTCGGCCGCCCCTCGGTGCGCCGCGTCGTGCAGGTCGTCCTCGGTCTCGCACTGGCCGGTGTGCTGCTCGGCGTCGCCCTGCCCCGTCTCACCTCGACGTCGTGGGGACATGTCGCGGACACCATCGGCACCGTCGGGCTCCCCACCGCCGTGGGCCTGTTCGTGCTGATGCTCGCAGGGCTGTGGGCCTACACGTTCACCCTGACCGGGTCGCTGCCCGGCTTGACGCACCCCCGAGCACTCGTCGTCAACGTGGCCGGCTCTGCGGTCGGCAACCTGCTGCCCGGCGGAGGGGCCGCCGGGGTGGCGGTGACCTACCTGATGTGCCGCTCCTGGGGTTTCAGCCGGCGGGACATCTCCACCTCGATCATCGTCAGCGGCGTCTGGAACATCCTGGCCCGGGTGGCGCTGCCGGTGGTCGGGTTGGCGGTCCTGATCGCCTCCCCGGTGAGTCTCCCGTCAGCAGTGGTGCGAGGGGGTCTCGTCGGCGCCGTCGGCGGGGCGGCGCTGCTGGCCGTGTTCGTCGGGGTCGTGGCCTCCGAGGCCACCGCCAACCGGGTCGGACACGCCCTGGACGTCGCGTTGACGCCGCTGTCCCGCCGGCTGCGCAAGGGCAAGGACGTCAACATCGACGCCCTCATCGCCGACCTGCGCCGCCGGATGGCCAGCGTCGTGCACACGGGGTGGGCCGCCATGACCGGCGGCCTGGTGGGGTTCTTCGGGCTGTACTTCCTGCTCTTCTGGCTCTGCCTCGCCGCCGTGGGGGTGCACCTCTCGCCCGCGCAGGTGTTCGCCGCCTACGCCGTGGGCCGGCTGCTCACGGCGGTCGGGATCACCCCCGGCGGACTCGGCTTCACCGAGACCGGGACGGCGCTGGTGCTCACCTCGTGGGGAGCGCACCCGACCGCGGCAGTGGCGGGGGTCGTGCTGTTCTCGCTCTACAGCCACCTCGCCGAGCTGCCGCTCGGGGCGCTCGGGTGGTTGGCGTGGGCGGTGGGCCGCCGGCGCCGGGCCGGTCAGTCCGACCGCCGCCCCACCCTCGTGCGCTGAGGCGGATGCTGCCCCGTCCCCCACTCCGACCTCGGCCACGTGCCGACTTCTGCACCCTCTCCCGGCCGGGCCCCGGGACCACCTCGGCCGCGTGCCGACTTCTGCACCCTCTCCCGGCCCGGCCCCGGGACCACCTCGGCCACGTGCCGACTTCTGCACCCTCGCCCGGCCCGACCCCGGGACCACCTCGGCCGCGTGCCGACTTCTGCACCGCGAACCGGCCCGGCGCGCCGTCAGCCGACCAGCCGCTTGACCTGGCGGGTGCGGGCGGTGTCGGCGATCGTGTCGTCGACCTGCGCCGGCTCGAAGTCACGACCGAGGGCTCGGCGGACTGCGGCGGCGATGAGTGCGTCGGCGAGCGCCGGGTTGGCCGGCAGCACCGGACCGTGCAGGTAGGTGCCGTGCACCTGTCGTGTCACCGCACCCTCGGTGCGGTCGTTCCCGTTGTTGCCACTGCCGTGGCGGACCCTGCCGAGCGGCCGCTGCCCCTCACCGAGAATCGTGGAACCCGAGTGGTTCTCGTAGCCGACGACCTCGCCGTAGTCCGTCTCGAGCACGACCGGCCCGATCATCCGCTTGGGGTTGCCCCTCGTCGTGACGTCGAGGATGCCCAAGCCGGGCAGGACCGTCCCCTGCACGGTCGTGAAGGACCGGCCGAACAGCTGGTAGGTCCCGCAGACCATGAGCATCGGGGTGTCGTCCTCGGCGAGGGCCCGCAGCAGGTCGGCGTTGCGGGCGAGGTCGTCCTCGACCCGGGCCTGCCCGGAGTCCTGCCCTCCCCCGCCGACGACCAGGTGCGCGTCCTCGGGGAACGGGTGGCCCGGGTGGTGCTGGCGCACCTCGGCCTCGTAGCCGTGCCAGCGCAGTCGCGAGGCCAGGCAGCGGGTGTTGCCCAGGTCGCCGTAGATGCTCATCTCCCGCGGGTAGAGGTGCACGACGTTGATCCGGCCCTTGCTCGTCATACCGCCGATCACTCCTCCCCGAACCCGGCCAGTCCGTAGCGCGCTGCGAGGTTGCGGCGCAGCCGCATCATCGCCGTGTAGGTGCAGAAGATGCGCTTGGGCTCGTCCCGGTATGCCGTGAGGAACCGTTCCAGCGCGCGGTCCAACTCGGGCTCGACCTCCTGGACGGGCACGTCGTCATACTGCAGCCGCAGCGCCATGTCGTAGGCGCGCACACCGCTGGTCAGCGCCACCCCGCGTTCCCGGAGGCTGGCGAAGTCGACATCGTAGAGCCAGGACACGTCGCGGCCGTCGGCGTAGTTGTCGTTGATCGCGATCATCGACGCGACCGGCGTCCTGCCGTAGGTTCCGAGGGCCACGGTGAAGCCGGCCGGGTTCTTGACGAGGACCAGCTCCAGCGGCTGCCCGTCCGCGTCGATGACCTCGCCGCGGCCGAAGGGCGGGGTGACCTCGCGCAGCGCCTGCTCGGCCGAGTCGGCGCGAAAGCCACCATCGAGCAGCAGCCGGGCCGTGGTCGTCGCCGCGGTGGCGTTGATCATCGCCGCCAGGCCGCGTTGGCGCAGCTCCAGCGGTCCGACGTCCTTGCCGTCGCCGAACCGGATCCGGAAGGTGCGTTCGTCCTCGGGGGCGAGCAGCCCGGTCGAGGGCTCCGGGTCCGGTGCCTGGGCCGGGTCGTCGAAGCGGACGTCGGCCTCCTGCAGCTCGGGCAGCCGGTCGGCGATCGACGGATCGACGCCGAACCAACGCACCGCGACGCCGGGGTCGAGCTGGTCGCGGACCCGGGCGATGAAGGAGTCGTCCATGTTGAGCACGACCCCGGTCGTCGTGTGCTCCGCGAGCGAGCCGAGCAGCTGCGCGGTGTGGTCGATCTCCGCGAACCGGTCCAGCTGGTCGCGAGCGACGTTGAGCAGCAGGGTGTGCGTGGGCCGGACCGTCGCCGCGAACCTCAGCGCGTGCGCCTCGTCGAGCTCGAGCACCGCGACGTCGGCGTCCAGCCGCCCCGAGAGCGGCAGCTCGCTGATCATCGAGGAGATCACCCCGCGGGTGAAGTTGCTGCCGGTCGGGTTGGTGAAGACCCGCAGTCCGTGCCCACGCAGGATCGCCACGAGCATCCGGGTCGTGGTGGTCTTGCCGTTCGTGCCGCTGACGACGACCACGCCCTGCGGCAGGTCCGCGAGCGCGTGGGCCAGGAAGGCGGGATCGACCTTCTCCACGACCAGACCGGGCAGCGCCGATCCGCCACCGCGCAGCCGAGATGCCACCCGCGTGGCCTTCCCCGCCGCGACTGCTGCCGAGCTCCTGAGGGTCCTGAGCACGCGGCAACTGTACGTGAGGATCGTCGCCACCCCTGGTGGTGGCGTGCAGCGGCGCGGGCCGCGTGGAGCTCAGCGTTCTCCCAGCAGGGTGGCGTTCGACGACAGGTTGCCCCTTCACCTCTCCATCGCTCATCCTGCCGCTTTCGGCCTGACGGGCCCCTCGTTCGTCAACCCCAGGAGCGGTCCACCGCGTAGCCGAAGGCGCCCAGCACGGCAACGCACGCGACACCGATGGCGCCCAAGGAGGCGGCGGCCAGCAGCAGGTCGCTGCTGCCACGGCTGGGCCGTACGCCCCACGAGACGACGAGCGCGCCGACAGCACCGGCGCCGGCCAACGCCGCCACGTGGTGGGTCCCACTGTGCAGCCTCGGTCGTCGCAGCCGCTCCCAGACGAGGGGCACGAGGAGGGCGAAGCCGCCCCAGACCGCGCACACCGCCGTCGCCGCCAGCACGTCGCTCGGCCGGTGCCAGCGGGCGATCACCGTGCCCGCGCCGACCAGGGTCGCGGCCAGGGCTGCGCCCAGGGTGACCAGACCGCGCAGCCTCGCCGGGGCGACAAGCACAGCGGCCATGGCCAGGGAGAGCACCGCCGTCGTGTGCCCGCTCGGCAGCGAGTTCTGGATGCCGAGACCGAGCAGGTCCGGTCGGTGGATGACCATGTACTTGAGCACCTGAGTCGTCACGTTCGCGCCCGCGACCAGGGCGAGCGCCGTCAGCGCCAGCGCGATCCGCCGTTGGACGAGGGCCACCAGGCCGCACACGAGCAGCACGGCGCCGACCGTCCCGATGGACACCATGCTCATGGCCTCGACAAGGGTGTGCACCGTCGCCGGCGGGCCGCTCACGGCATACCGCGCGGCCTCGTCCCAGCGCTGCCCACGTGCGGTGCCCACGGCCACGTGGACCAGCACCACCACCGCGACCACGCCGCCGACGACCAGGGCGGCCGCGGTGAGCCACACCTCCCGTGTCGTCCGGGCGCGAGCGCGCACCTCAGTCAGCAGCATCGAGTCACCAGGTCATCCCACCGGCTCACCAGGTCATCCACCCCTGGGTCCGGCGCAGCCGCTGCTCGGCCGCCTCGTGGTCTCCGCGGCGCAGGGCGCTGCGCGCCAAGGCGCGGGCGCGGCGGTGCCAGGTCCGGCGGTACACCTTGGTCTCCGTGTCATACGGACGCGGCGGCTCCGCTCGGTCGGTGCGGGACATGTCCCGATTGTCTCAACCATCCGAGCGTCGGGCGGGCCGATGGGAAGTCCTCGGAGGAAAGGCACAGCAGCCCTTGATCTCTCGAGCCGAACAGGCGTTTGAGCATGGCAACGGACACCACACCCGTCGGCCGCGCCCAACGCATCGTGCCCGACCGCGCCCGGGCCGACCTCCGGCGGGCCGACGGTCTAGGCGGACAGCAGTTGCACGCAGGCGCGGGCGATCTCCCACTCCTCGTTGGTGGGGACGACGTAGCCAGCAATCGCGCTGGCGTCAGTGGTGATCCGGCGCTCCGCTCGCGCTTCGTCGGCATTCGCCGCACGGTCCAGCTGCACGCCCAGGACCTGCAGTCCTGACAGCACCCGCTCCCGCACGTCGATGCTGTGCTCGCCGATGCCGGCGGTGAAGACGATGGCATCGACCCGGCCGAGCGCGACGGCATACGCGCCGAGGTACTTGCGGATGCGGTAGGTCATCACCTCCAGCGCCAGCGCGGCGTTCAGGTCCCCTTCCACGCAGCGGCGTTCCACCTCACGCAGGTCGCTGGAGCCGCCCAGGCCCAGGAGCCCACTGTCGAAGTTCAGGGCATGGTCGTATGCCGGAGGGTCGAGTGCCTCGACCCGCGCCAGGTAGGCGCCCATCGCCGGGTCGACGTCGCCGGAGCGGGTGCCCATGACCAGCCCCTCCAGCGGCGACAACCCCATGGACGTGTCGACGCTGGCCCCGCCGGCGATGGCGCACGCGCTGGCACCGTTGCCGAGGTGCAACACGATCAGGTTGGTGTCCGCCGGCTCCCGGCCGAGAAGCTCGCACGTCCGGCGGGACACGTAGGCGTAGGAGATGCCGTGGAACCCGTAGCGACGGACGTGGTGCGCATCACGCCACTCCAGTGGGACGGCATACGTCCTGGCGCGCGGGGGCAGGGTGTGGTGGAAGGCGGTGTCGAAGACCGCCACCTGCGGAAGGTGCGGAAACACCGTCATGGTGGCGCGGATCCCGGCGAGGTTGGCCTGGTTGTGCAGCGGCGCCAACGGTTCCAGGCCCGCGATGTCGGCGAGGACCGCCTCGTCGATGAGGACCGGGTCGTGGAAGCGCGGGCCGCCGTGCACCACGCGGTGACCGATGACCGCCGGTCCTGCGTCGGCCAGGTCGGGACGTTGGCGGGACAGGTCCTCCAGCGCGTCCCGCACGGCGGCCTCGTGGTCGGCGGGGCCGGTCGCGCCGATGTCCTGGACGTGCCCACCGGCCAGGGAGGTGCCGTCGGTCGGGTCGAGCAGCTGCCAGCGCACCGAGGAGGACCCGGCGTTGAGCACGAGCACCGGGCCGCTCACCCCGGCAGGCCCGACCATGTCCAGGTGGCGATGTCGGGCAGGTCCTTGAGGTGCTCGCGGACGTAGACCTCGTGCTCCGCGAGCCGGTCGTCACACAGCCGCAGCAGCCGGTCCCAGCCTGCCGGGCGCACGCTGGCCCGGCGCAGGGCCTCCTTGGCGAGGTGGAACCGGCTCATCCGGTTAAGCACCACCATGTCGAACGGCGTCGTGGTCGTCCCCTGCTCGCTGAACCCGCGCACGTGGAACCGCCCCGGGTGGCTGCGGCCGTGGATGAGCTGGTGCACGGCGCGGGCGTAGCCGTGGAAGGCGAAGACGACGTGCTGGTCGGCGGTGAACAGCCCCTCGAACTGGCTCTCGGAGTAGCCGTGCGGGTGGTCGTTCTCCGGCAGCAGCGCCATCAGGTCGACGACGTTGACGAAGCGCACCTTGAGGTCGGGCACGTGCTCGGCGAGCAGCTCGGCGGCCGCGAGCGCCTCCTGGGTGGGGACGTCACCCGCGCAGGCGAGCACGACGTGCGGAACCTCCCCCGCCTGTGCGGTGCTCGCCCACTGCCAGATGCCCGCGCCCGCGGCACAGTGCCGGTTGGCCTGCTCGAGGGTGAGGTACTGCAGGTGGGGCTGCTTGTCCACGACGATGAGGTTGACGTGGTCCGTGCTGCGCAGGCAGTGGTCCATCATCGACAGCGCGGTGTTCGCGTCCGGCGGCAGCCACACCCGGACCACCCCGGGCGCCAGCGGCAGCAGCGCGTCGATGAAGCCGGGGCCCTGGTGGGAGAAGCCGTTGTGGTCGTTGCGCCAGCAGGTCGAGGTCAGCAGCACGTTGAGCGAGGACACCGAGGCGCGCCACGGGAGCGTCTGGGCGTGCTGCAGCCACTTGGTGTGCTGCACCGCCATCGAGGCAGAGATCATCGCGAACGCCTCGTAGGTGGCGAACACGCCGTGCCGCCCGGTGAGCGTGAACCCCTCCAGCCAGCCCTGGCACAGGTGCTCGCTGAGGACCTCCATCACCCGGCCGTCCGGACCGACCTGCATGTCGGTGGGCCTCGGTGGGGTCATCAGGCAGCGGTCCGTCACCTCGAACACCGCCTGCAGCCGGTTGCTCGCCGTCTCGTCGGGACAGAACAGCCGGAAGCTGCCTCCTCCGTCACTGCTCGTGGTGGCGGCGTAGATGTCGCGCAGGAACTCCCCGGAGGACTTGGTGTTCTCGAACCAGACCCGGCCCGGCGCGTCGAGCGAGACCTCGTACTTCGCCGTGTCCGGCAACGGCAGTTCCTCGCGCAGGCGCCCGCCGTTGGCGTAGGGCGTGGCGGACATCCGTCGGTCGCCGGCGGGCGCCAGCGCCCGCAGCTCCGGGACGAGGCGCCCGTCGCCGTCGAACTGCTCCTCCGGGTGGTAGGAGCGCATCCACTCCTCGAGCATCCGGAGGTGCTCGGGGTTGTCGGCGAGGCCGGCCAACGGCACCTGGTGGGCCAGGTTGGTGCCCTCGACCTGGTGGCCGTCCACCACCTTCGGACCCGTCCACCCCTTCGGCGTGCGCAGCACGACCATCGGCCACGAGTGGCGCACCGCCTCACTCGGCCCGCCGCGGGCGCGCGCCGACTGCTGCAGCTCGCGGATGTGGGCGTGCCCGCTGCGCATCGCCTCGTGCAGGGCCGGGAAGACCTGTCGCGGATCGTCGCCCTCGACGAACACCGGCTCCCAGCCCTGGCTGCGCAGGAAGGCCCCGACGTCCTCGTCACTGGTACGACCGAGCTCGGTCGGGCCGGCGATCTTGTAGCCGTTGAGGTGCAGGATCGGCAGCACCGCCCCGTCGCGACGCGGGTTGAGGAAGTACGGCAGCCGCCAGGATGCCGCGAGCGGCCCGGTCTCCGCCTCGCCGTCACCGATCACGCAGGCGACCATCAGGTCGGGGTGGTCGAACGCCGCGCCGGCCGCGTGGATGAGCGCGTAGCCCAGCTCGCCGCCCTCGTGGATGCTGCCCGGCGTCTGCACGCTCACGTGACTGGGCACCCCACCGGGAGAGGAGAACTGGCGGAACAGCCGGCGCATCCCCTCGGCGTCGTCGCCGACGTGCGGGTACACCTCCGAGTAGGTCCCTTCGAGCCACGCGTTGGCCACGAGCGCCGGCCCGCCGTGCCCCGGGCCGGTGACGTACAGCCAGTCGCTGTCGGTCTCGCGGATCACCCGGTTGAGGACGGTGTAGATCGCCGACAACCCGGGGCTGGTGCCCCAGTGGCCCAGCAAGCGGGGCTTGATGTCCGCCACGGTCAACGGCTCGCGCAGCAGCGGGTTGGATTGCAGGTAGATCTGCCCCACGGTCAGGTAGTTCGCCGCGGCCCACCAGCGCAGGTCCAGCTCCAGCCCCTCGGTGGCGTATTCCGGTGACGTCTCGGACGACATGTGCCCATGCCACCACGGCGCCGGGAAGTTCTCTAGGGGAAAGTCCGGCCCAGCGCGCTCGCCCGGCCGCCGCGCAGCGGCGGGGTAGCCGCCCGGGCGCCACGGTGCAATTCCGCGGAATCGTGCGTGTCGGCATACCTCTCGGCGCTACGTTCCGAGCGAAGGCAGCCATGACCCTGGCCGGTCTTCCTTCCGCTGGAGGCAGCCATGAAGCTCACCACCCTCCTTCTGGTCCTGTTGTTCGGCACGGCCGTGACCGGCGCCTGTGCGCTGGACACGGCACCGGCCGTCATACCGCCCAACGAGGTGCACCGTGCGAGACCCGCGTCGGCGGGGCAGCAGGGGCGGGTGGAGAAGGCCAAGCCACCGGGACGTTCCGCCGGTCAGCACCAGCACACGATGACCTCCGGCCAGCACCAGGCCACGAGCAGGTCCGGCTCGATGCCCGGCTCGTCCGCCGGCACGACGGACTACTGGAAGCAGGTGGCCGGCCGACCGTTCCACCCGAGCGGGACGGTGCGGACCTACTACGTCGGCGCCGACGAGGTGGTGTGGGACTACGCACCACGCGGGCGCAACGAGATCACCGGCAAGCCGTTCGACGACGTCGCCGGCGTCTTCGTCGGGCACGGCCCACAGCGGATCGGGACGCGCTACGTGAAGTGCCTGTACCGGCAGTACACCGACGGCACCTTCCGGCACCGGACCGTTCGGGCGCCGCGGGACGCCTACCTGGGCTTCACGGGCCCGGTGATCCGGGCCGCGGTGGGCGACACCATCACGGTCGTCTTCCGCAACGGCTGCTCGATCGGCGCCAGCGTCCACCCGCACGGCGTCTTCTACCAAAAGGCCTCCGAGGGTGCCCCCTACGCGGACAACACCTCGGGCAAGGACACCTACGACGACGCGGTCCCGCGGGGCGGCAAGCACACCTACACCTGGCTCGTCCCCGACCGGGCCGGCCCTGGCCCGCACGACGGCTCCTCGGTGATGTGGATGTACCACTCGCACACCGACGAGGTCTCCGACACCTATTCCGGGCTGCAGGGGTTCATGGTGATCACCGCGCCGGGGATGGCCCGCGCCGACGGCAGCCCCAAGGACGTGGACCGTGAGGTGTTCGAGCTGTTCTCGGTGATGGACGAGAACAGCAGTGCCTACCTGGCCGAGAACATCCGCCGCTTCACCACCGAGTCGGTCGACCCCGAGGACGACGACTTCCACGAGTCCAACCTCATGCACTCCATCAACGGCTACGTCTACGGCAACCAGCCGATGCTCACGCTGCGCAAGGGCGAGCGGGTGCGCTGGTACCTCATGTCGATGGGCACCGAGGTGGACCTGCACACGCCGCACTGGCACGGCAACGACGCCCTGGTCGGCGGCATGCGGATGGACGTGGTCAGCCTGATGCCGGCGACCATGATCACCGCGGACATGGTCCCCGACGACCCCGGCGTGTGGCTGTTCCACTGCCACGTCAATGACCACCTGACGGCGGGCATGGTCACCCGCTACCACGTGCTGGGCTGAGCTACTCCCACTCGATCGTGCCCGGGGGCTTGCTGGTGACGTCCAGCACCACCCGGTTCACCTCGGGGACCTCGTTGGTCACCCGGGTGGAGATGCGCGCGAGCACCTCGTGCGGCACCCGCGTCCAGTCCGCGGTCATCGCGTCCTCGGAGGACACCGGCCGTATGACGACCGGGTGCCCGTAGGTGCGCCCGTCGCCCTGGACGCCCACGCTGCGGACGTTGGCGAGCAGGACCACCGGGCACTGCCAGATCTCCCGGTCGAGCCCGGCGGCGCTGAGCTCCTCGCGGACGATCTGGTCGGCGGCGCGCAGGGTGGCCAGGCGATCGGCGGTGACGGCGCCGACGATGCGGATCGCGAGGCCGGGTCCCGGGAACGGCTGGCGCCAGACGATGCCCTCGGGGACGCCGAGCTCGAGACCCACCTGCCGGACCTCGTCCTTGAACAGGGTCCGCAGCGGCTCGACGAGCTTGAACTGCAGGTCCTCGGGCAGGCCGCCGACGTTGTGGTGGCTCTTGATGTTGGCGGCGCCCGCGCCGCCGCCGGACTCGACCACGTCGGGGTAGAGCGTGCCCTGGACGAGGAACTCCACGGGGTGGCCCTCCGCGTCGGCGGAGCCCACGACGTCACGGGCCGCCTGCTCGAAGACCCGGATGAACTCCCGGCCGATGATCTTGCGCTTCTGCTCGGGGTCGGAGACGCCCTCGAGGGCGGACAAGAAGCGCTCCTGCCCGTCCACGACGACGAGGTCCACGCCGGTGGCGTCGACGAAGTCCTTCTGGACCTGCTCGGCCTCCCCCTGGCGGAGCAGGCCGTGGTCGACGAAGACGCAGGTGAGCTGGTCCCCGACCGCCTTGTGCACGAGCGCGGCCGCAACGGAGGAGTCCACGCCGCCGGAGAGGGCGCAGAGCACGCGGGCGTCGCCGACCTGCTCGCGGATCTGGTCGACGAGCTCGTCGACCACGTTCTCCGGGGTCCAGTCCGGCTCGATGCCGGCCCCGCGGAGCAGGAAGTTCTCCAGCACCCGCTGCCCGAAGGTGGAGTGGACCACCTCGGGGTGCCACTGCACGCCGTAGAGGTGGCGGTCGTCGTCCTCGAAGGCGGCCACCGGGGTGCCGGCCGTGGCGGCCGTGACCCGCATGCCCTCGGGCACCCGGGTGACCGAATCGCCGTGGGACATCCAGACCGACTGCTCGTCCGGCTGCCCGTTGAACAAGGTGGAGTCGGTGTCGTTGATCTCCGCGGGCGTCGAGCCGTACTCGCCGAGCCCGGTGTGGGCGACCTCGCCGCCGAGCGCCTGGACCATCGCCTGGAAGCCGTAGCACATGCCGAACACCGGCACGCCGGCCTTGAGGAGGGCGGCGTCGAGCCCCGGCGCGTCCTCGGCGTAGACCGACGACGGGCCTCCGGAGAGGATCACCGCGGCGGGGTCCTTCGCGAGCATCGCGCCGACCGGCATGGTGTGCGGCACGACCTCGCTGTAGATCGCCGCCTCACGCACCCGGCGGGCGATCAGCTGCGCGTACTGCGCCCCGAAGTCGACGACGAGCACCGGCTTGGACTGCAGGGGTTCGCTCACGACGCAAGGCTACCGGCCGGCATACCGGACTCAGTCCGGCTGGTCCCCCGTGCGGAGCTGGCTCTGCGGGGCCTGCTCGGGGCGGGCGGGCTGGCTGCCTTCGGCCGTCGAGAGCTCGGCCTCCACCTCGGCGGCGACCTTGCGCTCGACGAAGAACGGCAGGATCGGCACGACGCCGGCGAGCATGATCCGCACCATGCGCACGAGGTTCCAGCGCATCTTGAAGCCCAGGTTGGCCACCGAGACCACGTAGACGAAGAAGATGACGCCGTGGATGGGGCTCCACGCGTTCGACGGCTTGGGGTTGTGGAAGCCGTAGTGGATGATCACGACGATCACCAGGATGAACAGCGCGATACCGGCGAGGGTCGCCATCACCTTGAAGAAGCCGAGCGCCTTGCGGGCGGCACCGACGTCGAGGGGACGGGCGGCAGGGCGGGCCTGCTCAGACATGTGCTCTCTCATTCGTGTGTGTTGCGGGTTCCGGAGCGGGGGTCTGCTCGCGGTGGGCCTCGTCCCGGAGGACGCGGAGGTACATGTAGCCGGCGAACGCGGCGAACACCCACCACTGCAGGGCGTAGGCGGCGTTGCGCTTGTCCAGCTGGACGGTGGGCACGGGCGGCGGCACCCGTTGCAGCGTCGAGGAGGCGGCGGTCGCGGCCGGCTTCTCGTGCAGCTCGAACACGAAGGCGTTGTAGATGTCGCCGCCCCAGCGGTCGAGGAGCAGCGGCAGGTCCACGGTGCTCAGCCGACCCTTCGGCAGGCTCTGGTCGCTCGGCTCCTCCCCCGGGGCCAGCGCGCCGGTCACCGTCACGGTTCCGGTCGCGGCCGGTGGCGGGGCCTGGCTGGGGTTGCGCACGAACCCGCGGACGACGGCGAGGCGGGCGCCGGTGGCGTCGACGACCAGCGGGGTCACCACCCACGCGCCGGTCCTGCCGTGCAGGCGGCGCGGGGTGACGAGCACCTGGCCCGAGGAGTCGTAGTGGCCGGTGGCGGTGACGCGGCGCAGCGAGCCGTTGTCGGGGAACGGCTGGTGCGGACCGACGACCGTGGTGAGCGGGGTGACCGGACGGGCCTCGGCCGCCTTCATGGCGTTGACCCGTCCGTGGTCGCGGGCGACGCCGAGCTGCCACACCCCCAGGCCGGACATGACCGCCATGCTGGCCAGAACGAGCGCCAGCAACCCCAGCATGCGGGGTCGCAGGGCCGTCCGGAGCACGCCCTCAGGCTACGTGATCGGACTGGGTGCTCCGTGCCGCCCGCCGGGCGGCTAGGCGGGGCTCTTGACGCCGTCCGCCGGGGCCGGCGTGTCGTCGTCGAAGACGAGGATGCTGCCGCCGTAGCAGGCCACCCAGACCGAGTGCGTGGCCGGTACGTAGGTGACGCCGATCGGGTGGATGTCGGTCTTCACCGTGCCCAGCGGCGTCATGTCGGACGTGCGGATCTTCGTCATCGTGGCCTCGTTGTAGTTCACGACGTACAGCGCGCGACCGTCCGGCGAGATGGCCATGCTGCGCGGCTCGGCGCCGGTGGTCGCCGTGTCGACGATCTTCCCGGTGCGGGTGTCGATCTTGGACACGGCGTTGTCCCCGGTGCTCACGCCGTACAGCCAGCGGCCGTCCGGGGAGATGTCGAGGTGGCGCATCCGGTCGCCCGGGGAGACGAAGATCGGCGCCTGCTTCGGTGGGTGGACCAGGTCCACCCGGTAGACGTGGTTGGTCCACATCGCCGTCACGTAGGCGGTGCGCCCGTCCGGGGCGACCGCGATGCCGCGGGGCATCGGGCCGATCTTGACGGTCGCCACCTGTCGGGCCGTCGCCCGGTCGACGATGGACAGGGTGTAGTCGCACCAGTTGGTGACGAGCACCTTGCTCTGGTCCGGGGTGATGGCCACGTACTTCGGGACCGCGCCCACCTTGATGACCTGGTCGACGGACATGGTCGTGGTGTCGATCCGGTAGAGGTAGCTGGCGTCGTAGCCGTCCTTGGGGCTGCACACGTCCAGCCCGTGCGGCCCGAAGCCGTTGCCGTACATCGAGTAGTTCGACACGTAGGCGTAGCGCCCGTCCTTGGTGAACGCCCCCTCCACGGGTGCCCCCTGCGAGATGCCGGGGTGACCCTTCACGCCGAAGGCCGACAGGTCCACCGAGTCCGGGATCGTGGCCAGCAGCTTGCGGGTCCTGGCGTCGTAGGCGGTCACCGTGTGGCTGTACATCATGTTGTTTGCGATGACGATGCCGTGCTGGGAGGACACGACCGACTTGGGCGTGATCGCCCCGGTGATCCGGTCCACCCGGGTGAGCACGGTCCGGTCGCTGCGGTGGCCCTCCGTGGTCGCCTGCGTCCCCCGGCTCGCGGAGGGCGACGGACTCGCCGACGGACGCTGCGACGGCGCGACGGAGCGGCCGGTCCCCTTGGGGCTGCCCGCTACCCGGTGGCCGGGGCCGCCCTGCGCGACGGCGGGGCCGTCGTCACGCACGAGGGAGGCGAGAGTGCCGCCGGCCACGACCAGGGCGGCGACCAGGAGGAGGACGACGAGGGCGGCGGCGCGCCGGCGACGCCGGAAGACGGCTTCCTGTCTGAGGTGCACGATCAATTCCGTCCGGAGGGTGAGTGTCCGGCAGCCTAGGGTACGGGGAAATTCAGTCGAATCGGCGCACCCACGCGGCATAGCGTGGTCGGTCTGATGCGGAACCTTCCCTACGACGACCCGGGGACCCCCGACCTGCGCAGCCCACTGCGGTTCCTGCTCTGGGTCCTGGGGGGCCAGTGGCGTACCCAGCTGCTGGCGCTCGGCTTCGGCGTCGTCTGGATGGTCGGTCAGGCGTTCTTCCCCGCCGCGGTGAGCCGCGCGATCGACGATGGCATCGTCGCGCACGACAGCAGGGCGCTGCTCCTGTGGGGCGGCGCGCTCCTTGCCCTCGGCGTCCTCAGCGCGCTGTCGGGGGCCGCTCGGCACCGCTACTCGGTGGAGAACTGGCTGCGCTCGGCGTTCCGCTGCATGCAGCTCATCGGCCACCACAGCGCCCGCGCGGGTGAGGCACTGCCGCGCACGATGCCCACCGGGGAGGTCGTCGCGACCGTCGCCTCCGACGCCGTGCGCCTCGGCGGCCTGTATGACGTGTCCGCGCGGTTTGGCGGCGCGGTCGTCAGCTATGCGGTGGTCGCCGTGGTCCTCCTGAGCCAGTCGGTGCCCCTGGGCCTGGTCGTGCTGCTCGGCGTGCCGGTGCTCGTCGGCACGCTGTCGCTCATCGTCCGCCCGCTGCAGCAGCGGCAGGCGCACCAGCGCGAGGAGTCCGGCAGGCTCACCACGCTGGGGGCCGACACGGTCGCGGGACTGCGGGTCCTGCGCGGCATCGGCGGTGAGCAGACCTTCCTGCGCCGCTACGTCGCCCAGAGCCAGGAGGTGCGCCGGGTCGGCGTGCACGTCGCGGCGGTGCAGGCGACGCTGGAGGCCGCACAAGTGCTGCTCCCCGGCTGCTTCGTGGTCCTGGTCACCTGGCTGGGGGCCCGGTTCGCCCTGACGGGCAGCATCTCGGTCGGCCAGCTCGTGGCGTTCTACGGCTACACGGCGTTCCTCGTGATCCCGCTGCGCACGGCCACCGAGTTCGCCGACCGGGCTACGCGTGCCCTCATCGCGGCCCGCAAGGTCATCCGCGTGCTCGCCGTGGAGCCGGACACCCGGGACGACGAATCCACCCCTGCGGAAACGGAACTCGGCAACGGGCCGCTGCACGACCCCGACAGCGGCGTGACGATCCACCCGGGCCGGCTCACGGCGCTGGTGTCGGCGCGGCCGGCCGAGACCGCCGCGCTGGCCGACCGGCTCGGCCGGTTCGGCCCGCAACCGACCCCCGCCACCCTCGGCGGCACGGCGCTGGCAACCGTGCCGGTGCAGCAGGTCCGGTCCCGGATCGTGGTGAGTGAACCGGACCCACGCCTGTTCACGGGGACGCTGCGCGAGGAGCTCGACCCCAGTGGCCGGCACCACGACACCGCGATCCTGCTGGCGCTCGCGGTTGCCAGCGGCGAGGACGTGCTCGAGGCGTTGGCGGCATCGTCTCGTGGCTCCTTCGACGGCGGCGCCCTCGAAGCCGCACTCGACAGCCCGGTCGAGGAGCGCGGCCGGTCGTTCTCCGGCGGCCAACGGCAGCGGATCGCGCTCGCGCGGGCGTTGCTGACCGAGGCCGAGGTCCTCGTCCTGGTGGAGCCGACCAGCGCGGTGGACGCCCACACCGAGGCGCGCATCGCCCAGCGGCTGCCGGCGGCCCGCGCGGGCCGGACCACGGTCATGATGACCGCGAGCCCGCTGCTGTTGGACCACTGCGACGAGGTCGTCCTCATCGAGGACGGTCGAGCGGTGGCGGCCGGCACCCACCACGAGCTCATGGTGAGCTGCCCGGCATACCGACGCGTCGTGACGCGAGGAGAGGAGGACTGACATGGCACTCACGGTCGAACCGACCAGCCGCACCCTGCCGGTGGCTGACATGCGGTCCGTCCGCCGGCACACGGCGGCGATGGTGCGCGAGCACGGGCGCACGCTGGGCACGGTGGTGAGCCTGCACGCGTTCGCCGCCCTGGCGGGGCTCGTGGCGCCGCGGCTCGTCGGCATGCTCGTCGACGGTGTCACGCACGGCACGTCGCGGTCGTTCGTCGACGAGCTGGCGCTCGTGATCGCCGTGGCCGTGGTCTTCCAGACGGTGCTGACGTGGGCGGCGAGCCGGGCCTCGGTCGTCATGGGCGAGACGGTGTTCGCCGAGCTGCGCGAGCAGTTCGTCGCGCGGGTCACGGCCCTGCCGCTGTCGACGGTGGAGCGCGCCGGCACCGGGGACCTGGTGTCGCGGACCACCAACGACGTCGAATCCCTTTCGTACGTGGTGCGGTTCGGAATCCCGGCGATGTTCGTGGCCGTCGTCACCACGGTGCTGACCGCGGTGGCAGCGGTCGCGGCTGGGCCGCTCGTGGCCCTGCCCATGGTGCTCGGCGTGCCGATCATCTGGTGGTCCACCAAGCGCTACCTGCGGCTGGCTCCGGACGGCTACCTCGCCGAGCGTGCCGCGTATGCCGTCGCCAACGGGGTCGTGACCGAGACGGTGGACGGGGCCCGGACCGTCGATGCGCTGTCGCTGCAGGAGCGCCGTCGGCAGCGCATCGACGAGGCGGTGCGCGGGTGCTTCGCGGCGGAGAAGTACACCCTGAAGCTGCGGCTGTGGTGGTTCCCTCAGGTGGACTTCGCCTACCTGCTGCCGGTGGCGGGTGCGCTGCTGTGGGGCGGCTGGCTCGTCTCCACCGGGCACGCGAGCATCGGCACGGTGACGACGGTCGTGCTCTACCTGCAGCAGCTCACCGGGCCGCTGGATGAGCTGCTGAGCTGGCTCGACGAGATCCAGGTCGCTGCCACGTCGCTGGCGCGCGTCATCGGGATCGCCGACGTGCCGCCGGACCGGGAAGCGACCGACGAGCAGCCGCACGGCCGGGACATCGAGGTACGCGAGGCGCGGTATGCCTACCGCGCGGGCCGCGATGTGCTGCGTGGTGTGTCGCTCGACCTGCGTCCCGGTGAGCGCCTGGCGGTCGTGGGTCCCTCGGGCGCGGGCAAGTCCACCCTGGGCCGGCTGCTGGCCGGCATCGACGGCCCCCGCGAAGGACGGGTGGACGTCGGCGGCGTGCGGCTGGTCGACCTCGAGCTCGACCGGCTGCGCCGTGAGGTGGCCCTGGTCACCCAGGAGCACCACGTGTTCGTCGGCACGCTGGATGACAACCTGCGCCTGGCGCGTCCCGAGGCCAGGCGGGAGGACCTGTGGGCGGCCCTGCGCGCCGTCGACGCCGACGGCTGGGCTGCCGAGCTGCCCGCCGGGCTGGACACGGTCGTCGGCAGCGGCGGCCACCGGCTGGGTGAGTCACAGTCGCAGCAGCTGGCGCTGGCCCGCCTGGTGCTGGCCGACCCGCACACGCTGGTGCTCGACGAGGCCACGTCGTTGCTCGACCCCAGGGCCGCGCGGCACCTCGAGCGGTCACTGGCGGCGGTCGTGCGCGGCCGCACCGTGGTCGCGATAGCCCACCGGCTGCACACCGCGCACGACGCCGACCGCGTGGCGGTGGTCGAGGACGGCGAGGTCAGCGAGTTGGGCACGCACGAGGAGCTCGTCGCCGCCGACGGCGCCTACGCCGCCCTGTGGCGGTCCTGGCGGGACGAGCCGTCCGGCCCGTCCCCGTCGGGAACCGCGCCTGGCGACCCGGCGACGGCGGTCGGCCCGGAGACCCATCCCGCCCGCTGACCGGACCCCGATGGCCGGACGCCCGCTGACCGGACCCCGATGGCCGACCGACGACCTCGTCTGTGGCGTGTCGCGGCGTTGTCGGGGGGCGAAACGCCACAGACCGGGTCGTCGGTCCGAGGTGGAGCGACGTGTCAGCTGCGCTGGTAGGGCGCCACGACGACCTCGACCCGCTGGAACTCCTTGAGGTCGGAGTAGCCGGTGGTCGCCATGGCGCGGCGGAGCGCGCCGATCAGGTTGGTGGTGCCGTCCGCGCTGTGTCCGGGGCCGAGGAGGATCTCCTCGAGCGAACCGACGGTGTCGACCGCCACCCGCTCCCCCCGGGGGAGGACCGGGTGGTGGGCCTCGGAGCCCCAGTGATAGCCGCCACCCGGTGACTCCTGGGCCCGCGCCAGCGCCGCGCCGAGCATCACCGCGTCGGCCCCACAGGCGACGGCCTTGACGATGTCACCGCTGCGGCCGACACCACCGTCGGCGATGACGTGGACGTAGCGGCCGCCGGACTCGTCCATGTAGTCGCGGCGCGCGGCGGCGACGTCGGCAATCGCGGTCGCCATCGGCGCCTGGATGCCCAGCGTGAGCCGGGTCGTGTGCGCCGCTCCCCCACCGAAGCCGACGAGCACGCCCGCTGCGCCGGTCCGCATGAGGTGCAGGGCAGCGGTGTAGGTCGCGGCCCCGCCGACGATGACCGGGACGTCGAGCTCGTAGATGAAGCGCTTGAGGTTCAGCGGCTCGGCGCGGCTGGAGACGTGCTCGGCCGACACCGTCGTGCCGCGGATGACGAAGAGGTCGACCCCGGCGTCCACGACGGTCTTCCAGAACTGCTGGGTCCGCTGCGGCGAGAGGGCGCCAGCAACCGTGATCCCCGCCTCGCGGATCTGCCGCAGCCGCTCCACGATGAGGTCCTCCCGGATCTCCGTGGCATAGAGGTCGCGCATCCGCGCGGTCGCCGCGCTCGCGTCGAGCCGCGCGATCTCGGCCAGCAGGGGCACGGGGTCCTCGTGGCGGGTCCACAGGCCCTCGAGGTCGAGCACGGGCAGGCCGCCGAGCCGGCCGATCGCTATCGCGGTCTCCGGCGAGACGACCGAGTCCATCGGCGCGGCGATGACCGGCAGGTCGAAGTGGTAGGCGTCGATCTGCCAGGAGACCGACACCTCTTCGGGGTCGCGGGTCCGTCGCGACGGCACGATGGCCACGTCGTCGAAGGAGTAGGCCCGCCGTCCCCGCTTGCCGCGGCCGATCTCGATCTCAGTCACGCGGCAAGGCTACCGGCGGCTACCCGACGGTGTAGTTGGGTGCCTCCACCGTCATCTGGATGTCGTGGGGGTGGCTCTCCTTGAGGCTGGCCTGCGTGATCCGGACAAACCGGCCCCGCTCCTGCAGCTCCGGGATGGTGCGCGCGCCGGAGTAGAACATCGACTGGCGGAGCCCGCCCACCATCTGGTGCGCGACCGCGGACAGCGGGCCACGGTAGGCCACGCGACCCTCGATGCCCTCGGGGACGAGCTTGTCGTCGCTGTCGACCTCGGCCTGGAAGTAGCGGTCCTTGGAATAGGACTGCTTGCCCCGCGACGACATGGCGCCGAGCGACCCCATGCCGCGGTAGGCCTTGAACTGCTTGCCGTTGACGAAGATGAGGTCGCCCGGGCTCTCGTCACAGCCGGCGAGCATCGAGCCCAGCATCACCGAGTCCGCCCCCGCGACGAGGGCCTTGGCGATGTCGCCGGAGTACTGCAGGCCGCCGTCGGCGATCACCGGGATGCCGGCCGGCTTGCAGGCCTGCGCCGCCTCGTGGATCGCGGTGATCTGCGGCACCCCGACGCCGGTGACGATGCGGGTGGTGCAGATCGAGCCCGGCCCCACCCCGACCTTGACGGCGTCCGACCCGACGTCGACGAAGGCCTGCGCGCCGTCGCGCGTGGCGACGTTGCCGCCAATGACCTGGACGTGCCGGGTGGCGGGGTCGGTCTTGAGTCGCTTGACCATGTCGAGCAGCATCCGCACGTGCCCGTGGGCCGTGTCGGCGACGAGCACGTCGACACCGGCATCGATCAGGGTCGTGGCCCGCTCCCAGGCGTCACCGAAGTAGCCGATGGCCGCGCCCACGAGGAGCCGACCATGGTCGTCCTTGCTGGCGTGGGGGAACTGCTCGCTCTTGACGAAGTCCTTCACCGTGATGAGACCGGCGAGCCGACCCTCGTCGTCGACGAGGGGCAGCCGCTCCCGCTTGTGCTTGCGCAGCAGCAGCGTGGCCTCCTCGCGGCTGATCCCGACGGGTGCGGTGATCAGCGGCGTCGGCGTCATCACCTCGGACACCTTGGTGCTCGCCCACTCCGCGACCGGCGTGAAGCGCAGGTCCCGGTTGGTGCAGATGCCCAGCAGCCGGTTGTCGGCGTCGACCACCGGCAGGCCGGAGACGCGGTACTCCCCACACCGTTCGTCCAGCTGCTCCAGGGTGGCATCGGGGCCGATCGTGATCGGGTTCGTGATGCGCCCGGTCTGCGTCCGCTTCACGAGGTCGACCTGGTAGGCCTGGTCCTCGGTCGACAGGTTGCGGTGCAGCACGCCGAGGCCGCCCTGGCGGGCCATGGCGATCGCCATGCGCGACTCGGTGACGGTGTCCATCGCGGCGGAGATGAGCGGCACGCGCAGGGTGATCTCACGCGTCAGCCGGGTGGTGGTGTCCACCTCGCTGGGCACCACGTCGGTGTGGCCGGGCAGGAGCAGCACGTCGTCGAACGTGAGGCCGAGGGTGGCGAACGGGGCAGGAACGGCGGCGTCGGAATGACTCGCGGGGGTCATTCCCCGATTCTAGTTGGGCTGCGGAGACGGCTCGTCTCCCGGTGCCGCGGGTGCCGACGCTGCAGGTGGCGAGGCTGCAGGTGCCGGCGTGGCAGGCGCCGAGGCTCCGGGAGTGGGGGTCTGACCGGTCAGCCCGGTCGGTGACCGCACCGGCGGCGGCTGCACGGTGAGCGACCGGTCGGGATGACCGGGCGGTGCCATGCCCACCCCGACCGGCGGCACGGGGTGACCTGCGTGCGGTGCGTGGCTGGCCGGCCCGTGCGGACCGGGCACCTTGACCAGCTTCGTGCGGGGCGGCGGCCCGGGACTGGTGCGCACCGGCAGTGGCGGGGCGGGAGTCGGCGGCACGAGCGACTGCGGCGGACCCTGCGGGGGCGACACCACCGGTGGCACCCGCAGCCGGGGCGCCGGCGCGGGCAGCTCCGCCCCGGACCCTGTGTCCGCCCCACCGGGCGCCGTGCCGGAACCGGGCGCCGTGCCGGAACCGGGCGCCGTGCTGGAGCCACCGGACGCAGGCGTCGCGCCCCCCGGCGCTGCTGCCGAGCCGCCCGAGGGGGAACCACCCGGCGAGGTCGCGGGACGGCTCGGGGCCGGACCCGGCCCGCCCGCGGACGGAGCGGCACCGGTGCCTCCGACGGGGCGCTGCGCCGGATCCGCCCCGGCCACCCCCGGCGCGCCGGAGCGCGCCAGCGCACCGGACGCGTCCGGCGAACGCGATTCCGCCGCCAAGGACCCGTGGCCGGCAGTGGGGTGGCCCGTGGAGGTGGGCACGGTGGTGCTGCTCGGCGTCGGGACCCCGGGAGCAGCGCTGGTCAGGTCGCAAGGCGGAGCGGTCGGGCCGGCCGGGAGGTGCTCGGGGACCCAGGGAGCGCCGGTGCTGCGTAGGAAGGGGCCGTGCAGGAAGTAGTTGCCCACGGCGCCGAGCTGGTGCAGGACCGGGACCCGCGTGTTGGTCACCGCAGCCGCCACCGTCCCACCGGAGAGGGTGAGGGCCATCGCGAGCGCCACGGAGGCCGCGCGCGCCCGGCGCCGGACCGGGACCGACAGCCGCACAGGTGCGCTCTCAACCACCGGGATCGCCACGCTCGCGTCAATGTGGCGGACCCATCCCTCGAGCAGTTCCGAGAGCTCGTCCTGCCCGGGCGCGCCGAGCCGCTGTCCGAGCGCGTCGAGCAACTGGTCGTCCTCGCGGATCGGGCCGAGCGGAGCGGGAGGCGTCATCCGGTGGCCCCCGCAGCCTCACCGCTGGAGGGCACGAGTCCGGGGTCCTCGTGCGCGAGGAGCGTGCGCAGGCGACCCAACGCCCGGTGCTGGGCGACGCGGACCGCGCCAGCCGTCATACCGAGCGCGCGTCCGGTCTCCTCGGCGGACAGTCCCACGGCCACGCGCAGGGTGAGCAGCTCGCGCTGGTTGTCGGACAGGCGGGACATGAGCGCCCACAGCCGCTCCGCGTCGTCGGCGGCGAGGGCATGCTGCTCCGGTCCCGCGCTGTCGTCGACCTGGTCGGGAACCTCGTCGGTGGGGACGGGTTGGCGCATGGCGAAGCGCTGGGCGTCGGCCACCTTGCGCGAGGCAATGGCGTAGACGAACGCCTCGAACGGCGCGCCCTTGTCCACATAGCGCGGCAACGCTGCCAGCACCGCGACACACACCTCCTGGGCGGCGTCCTGCGCCACCTCCGCCGCGCCGCCGAACGGGCCGAGCCGGGCCCACGCGTAGCGCAGTGCGAGACGGTGCACCGCCGCCATGAGCTGCTCGCTCGCCGCCTGGTCACCGCCACGGGAGGCGGCGAGCAGTTCTCGTAACGACGTTCGAGCGTCCGTGGAGTCCATCGGCGCAGCAGGGGTCGGCGTTACGCCTGCGACCGGTACGGATCCGGTTGTGCCCTCCTGCGCACCCGTCCCCCGCGGTGCGATGGGTGACGCTGCTGCTGTCGCGGCCCCCCGCGTCCTGCTGCTCCCCCTGAGCATGAACCACCACCCGAATTGATTCTTGGCGCAGACACCGTACCGAGACTTCTCCGATTGCGGAAACCGTCGTGTGGGTTTAGGCCCCCGGGGCGCGGGTAGTTCGCTCGACGTTGAGCCCGAAAGAACCCGTCGTCCCTCGTGGACCGACCCAAGGAGGCACCGTTGGCTGAGATCTCTCGACTGCCCGGACCCGTCGCCGACCTGTGGGACTGGCAGCTCGAAGGAGCCTGCCGCAGTTCGAGCCCTGACGTCTTCTTCCACCCGGAGGGTGAGCGCGGGCCGGCCCGGCGCAATCGCGACGCCGAGGCCAAGGCCGTGTGCATGCAGTGCCCGGTGCTGCAGCAGTGCCGCCGGCACGCCCTGAAGGTCCGAGAGCCGTATGGCGTCTGGGGCGGTCTGACGGAGGCCGAGCGCGAGGAGCTGTATGCCGCGTCGCCACCTGCCGAGGCCCCCTCGCTGTTCCCTGCGGCGAGCTGAGAGCCGAAGAACGACGGGCCGTCACCGAGAGGTGGCGGCCCGTGGCATGCCCTGATGGGATGACCCCGTGACCCCTGGCACCGACCGCACCGACCCTGCCCACCCCGTCGAGGCCGTGGACGGCATCGACAGCGCTGCCGAACCACGGCAGGTGATGATCCGTGACCAGGCGATCAAGCTCGGTCAGCTGCTGAAGCTGGCCGGCCTGGTCGAGGACGGCGTGATGGCCCGGACCCTCATCGAGGAGGGGCACGTGCGCGTCGACGGTGAGGTCGAGCAGCGACGTGGACGGCAGGTCGACCTCGGCAGCTTCGTCGACGTCGACGGCACGGTCATCCGGGTGACCTCCGGCTGAGACCCGCTCTCAGACCGGCCATCCGGCTGAGACCCGGTTTCCGACACAGACAGGACGAGGGCCCCGCACCTGCCGGTGCGGGGCCCTCGCGGTTGCTGGGCAGGACCCAGCGGACGGTTCGGGATCAGTGCCCGTGGCCGTGACCGTGTCCGGCGGCCGCGGACTCCTCCTCTTCCTTCTTCTCCACGACCAGCGTCTCGGTGGTCAGCACCATGGAGGCGATGGACGCGGCGTTGCGGAGCGCCGAGCGGGTGACCTTGACCGGGTCGATGATGCCGGCCTTGATCAGGTCGACGTACTCACCGGTCGCGGCGTTCAGGCCCTGGGCACCCTCGAGCGCGCGCACCTTCTCGACCGCGACGTAGCCCTCGAGGCCGGCGTTCTCGGCGATCCAGCGCAGCGGCTCGGAGACCGCCTTGCGCACCAGCGCCACGCCGGTCGCCTCGTCACCCTCACGCTCCACCTTGTCCAGCACCGAGGAGGCGTGCACCAGGGCGGTACCGCCGCCGGCGACGATGCCCTCCTCGATGGCCGCACGGGTGGCGGAGATGGCGTCCTCGATGCGGTGCTTCTTCTCCTTCAGCTCCACCTCGGTGTGCGCGCCGACACGGATCACGCAGACACCGCCGGAGAGCTTGGCGAGGCGCTCCTGCAGCTTCTCGCGGTCCCAGTCGGAGTCGCTGCGCTCGATCTCGGCCTTGATCTGGCCGACCCGGCCCTCGACGTCCGCGGCCGCGCCGCCACCGTCGACGATCGTGGTGTCGTCCTTGGTGACCACGACGCGGCGGCAGGTGCCCAGCACGTCCAGGTCGGCCTGGTCGAGCTTGAGGCCGACCTCCTCGCTGATGACCTGGCCACCGGTCAGGACGGCGATGTCCTGCAGCATGGCCTTGCGACGGTCACCGAAGCCGGGGGCCTTGACGGCCGCCACGTTGAAGGTGCCGCGGATCTTGTTGACCACCAGCGTGGACAGGGCCTCGCCCTCGACGTCCTCGGCAATGATCAGCAGCGGCTTGCCGGACTGCACGACCTTCTCGAGCAGCGGCAGGATGTCGGCGACCGCGGAGATCTTGCCCTGGTTGATGAGCACGTAGGCGTCCTCGAGGACGGCCTCCATGCGCTCCGGGTCGGACACGAAGTACGGCGACAGGTAGCCCTTGTCGAACTGCATGCCCTCGGTGAACTCGAGGTCGGTGGTCGCGGTCGAGGACTCCTCGACGGTGATCACGCCGTCCTTGCCAACCTTGTCGAACGCCTCGGCGATGATGCCGCCGATGGTGGCGTCCTGGGCGGACAGGGTCGCGACCTGGGCGATCTCGTCCTTGCCCTCGAGCTCCCGCGCGCCGCTGAGCAGCTCGTCGTTCATCGCCTGCACGGCGGCGTTGATGCCGCGGCCGATCGCGGACGGGGCGGCACCGGCGGCCACGTTGCGCAGGCCCTCCTTGACCATCGCCTGCGCCAGCACCGTGGCGGTGGTGGTGCCGTCACCGGCGATGTCGTTGGTCTTGGTGGCGACCTCCTTGGCGAGCTGCGCGCCGAGGTTCTCGTAGGGGTCCTCGAGCTCCACCTCGCGGGCGATGGTCACGCCGTCGTTGGTGATGGTCGGGGCGCCCCACTTCTTGTCGATGACCACGTTGCGGCCCTTCGGGCCGAGGGTCACCTTGACGGTGTTGGCGAGCGCGTCAACGCCGCGCTCGAGCGCCTTGCG
>NZ_DASSTI010000175.1:0-30569 GCF_035708005.1 Segeticoccus sp.
CTGCCCCAGGGTCCTGGTCGGGGAGGTGCTGGAGCAGGTCCCGTTCGGTGACCACGTGGGGTTCCTGCTCGAGCCGGTGCTGGTCGAGGCGAACGGCTCGGCGCCGGGCCTGACGCTGACCGACCTGGGCGACCTGTCCGCCGGCCACGGCGCCTGAGCGGGTCTGGTCGGGGCGTGCGCGATCCCCGAGTTCGGGTCTGGTGTGCGGCCGCGGTCGGTCGAGTCGCACACGATCCCCGAGTTCGGGTCTGGTGTGCGGCCGCGGTCGGTCGAGTCGCACATGATCCCCGAGATCGGGTCTGGTGCACCGGGTGGTCCGGTCGGGAGCGTGCGCCCAGAGCGCCACCGTGGGAATGATTCCGCGGCGTGGGGCGCTGAATACCCCGACAGGTATTTCCCCCGCTGGAAGGAGCCCTTCGTGGCCACCCAGACCCTGACCGCCGACAACTTCGAGAAGACCATCACCGGCGACGGCATCGTCCTCGTGGACTTCTGGGCCTCGTGGTGCGGGCCGTGTCGCATGTTCGCGCCGGTCTACGACGAGGCGTCCGAGCAGCACTCCGACATCGTGTTCGGCAAGGTGGACACCGAGGCCGAGCAGCAGCTCGCCGCGGCCGCCCAGATCTCCTCGATCCCGACGCTGATGGCCTTCCGTGACGGCATCCTGGTCTTCAACCAGGCCGGTGCCCTGCCGGCTCCGGCGCTGGAGCAGGTCATCACCGCCGTCCGTGACCTCGACATGGATGAGGTCCGCGCCCAGGTGAAGTCCGCCTGACCTTTTCGCGTGCCGCGGCGGCCGCCCCGGCACGGATCCGTAGCGCCCGGCCGTGGCCGGGTCGACCGTGGTGCGGAACAGGAGGATCCCGCGATGGTGACGCTGAACCGTGACGAGATGGCGCCGGTCATCAACCGGCTGCGCCGCGCCCAGGGCCAGATCGGTGGCGTGATCCGCCTCATCGAGGAGGGCCGCGACTGCAAGGACGTGGTGACCCAGCTGGCCGCGGCCAGCCGGGCCCTGGACCGGGCCGGCTTCGCCATCGTGTCCTCCGGTCTCAAGGACTGCCTCTCCAACCCGGAGGGGGTCAGCCAGGAGGACCGGGACGCGATGGAGAAGCTCTTCCTCACCCTGGCCTGAAGACCCTCGCTGGGGACTGCCCGAGCCCTCCCCGCACGGCAGCGCCCCGGGTCCCCGCAGGGGGCCCGGGGCTCCGTCGTGTCCCACCCCCGAGCCGTGGGGCGACACCTACACTGACCGCGTGATCCAGCCCTCCCCGCACCCGCTCGACCGCGACCGCCTCACCGAACTGCTCGGTGCGCCGGTGCCCCAGGAGGTCGCAGCGGTCCGCGGGGTGACGCACGACTCGCGCGCGGTGGAGCCGGGCTGGGCCTTCGTCGCGGTGCCCGGCTTCCAGCGCGACGGGGTCGAGTTCGTCCCCCAGGCGGTGGCGGCCGGCGCCGACCTCGTGGTCGCCGAGCGCGACGTCCCCGGCGTGCCCACGGCGGTGGTGCCGGACGCGCGGGCGGCACTCGCGACCCTGGCCTGCGCGGTGTGGGGCGACCCCTCGTCCCGGATGCAGGTGCACGGCATCACCGGTACGAACGGCAAGACGACCACGTCCTATGCCCTGCACGCCATCCTGTGCGCCGCGCACGGCACGGACCGGGTCGGCCTGCTGACCACCGCCGAGGTCGTCATCGGTGACGAGCGGCAGCAGTCGGTCCGCACGACCGGTGAGGCCCCGCACGTGCAGGCGACGTTGGCGCGGATGGAGGCACACGGCATACGGCAGGTGGTGCTGGAGACGTCCTCGCACGGCATCGCGCTGAAACGCGTTGCGGGGACGCACTACTCCAGCGCCCTCTTCACCAACCTCACGCGTGACCACCTCGACCTGCACGGCACGATGGAGGCGTACTACGAGGCCAAGCGCGAGCTCTTCCACTGGGCGGTCGGTCCGAAGCTGAGCAACGGCGACGACCCCTGGGGCCGTCGCTTGGCCGGTGAGGTCCCGGGCGTGAAGACCTTTGGCTGCCAAGAGGACTCGGACTTCCGCATCGCCGACGTGCGGGCGACGCGCAGCGGCACCCGGTTCACTCTGCGGTATGCCGGCACGAGCCTCCCGCTGCACACTCCCCTCCTCGGGGACTACAACGTGTTCAACACCACGGGTGCGGCGGCGCTGGCGTTGGAGCTCGGTGTGTCACCGGACGTGGTGGCCGCGGCGGTGGCCGAGATGCCGCAGGTGCCAGGCCGTTTCGAGCGGGTGGCGCACTCGGCTGCGCGGGCCCGCGGCGTCGAGGTGATCGTCGACTACGCGCACACCGACGTCGGGCTGGAGCTGGTTCTGGGCGTCGCGCGGACCACGGCGGAGGCGCACGACGGGAGCGGGGCCGGCCGGGTGATCTGCGTCTACGGCGCGGCGGGGGACCGGGACCCGGCGAAGCGCCCGCTGATGGGGGAGGTGGCCTCGCGGCTGGCCGACGTCAACATCATCACCACCGACGACGCCTACACCGAGGACCCGGCGGCCATCGCCGGGCAGGTGATGGCCGGCGCGGATCCGGCCGACACCATCGTGGTGCTCGACCGGCGGGCGGCCATCCGGGCGGCGTTGGAGCGGGCACGGCCCGGCGACGTCGTCGTGGTCGCCGGCAAGGGACACGAGCGGGTGCAGCACCTCCCGGACGGTGACGTGCCGTTCCACGACGCCACCGTGGTCGGCGAGCTGCTCGACGAGCTGGCCGCCGAGCCGGCGCGCCGCTAGAGGACGATCACGCTCTATCGGTGTGTCTCGAGCGTTCGCTAGATTCAAGTAGACGGCGCGATCGAGCACCGTCAGGCGTTGAACAGCGACTTGACCTCGGCCGGGTCCACCTCGGCCAGGGAGGAGTACCGCCAGCGTGGCGCGTGGTCCTTGTCGACCAGCAGCGCCCGGACGCCCTCGACGAAGTCCGCGCCGGCCGGCTCGCCGCCGTCCGACGTGCCCCGCACGAACGCCCGGCCCAGCGCCCGGTCGTCGTCGAGCACCTGCTCGAGGGTCGGCATACCGGCGGCGCGCCGCAGGCCGGCCAAGGTGACGGCCACCGACAGCGGCGAGCGGCTCTCGATCGTGCGGGCGGCCGCACGGGCCTCCTCCACCGGACTTGCGTGCAGCCGCTCGACGATCGCCACCGCGTCATCACCGGCGTAGCACTCGTCGATCCAGGCCCGCTGCTCGGCGAGCGGAGCCACCCGGGCGGCCGCATCGGTCGGAGGGTGCGCCAGGGCGGCCTCGGCCGCGGCGTCCAGGTCCGCGCCGTCGGCCAGGTGGGCGAGGACGTCGCCGACGCGGCTGCTGTCGACGACGAGGTCCGCCAGCCCGCACAGGACCGCGTCGGCCCCGGTCGCCGTCGCGCCGGTGAGGGCCAAGTGGGTCCCGAGCTCGCCCGGGGCCCGGGCCAGCAGCCACCGCGCCCCGACGTCGGGGAAGAAGCCGATGCGCACCTCGGGCATCGCGACCTGGGACCGCTCGGTGGCGAGCCGCAGGTCGGCGTAGGCGGAGATGCCCACGCCGCCGCCCATCACGACCCCGTCCATCACCGAGACGACCGGTTTGGACCAGCCGTGCAGGAGCGCGTTGAGGCGGTACTCGTCGTCCCAGAAGCGCAGGGCGGCCTCGCCGTCCCCGGTCATCAGGGCCTGGCGGACGGCCCGGATGTCGCCACCGGCGCACAGGCCGCGCTCGCCCAGGCCGTCGATGGCCACGGCGTTGACCCGGTCGTCGTGGGTCCACTCCTCGAGCTGGGCCAGCATGGCGAGGACCATGTGCTCGGTGAGGGCGTTGAGCGCGCGGGGTCGGTTGAGCCGGATCCGTCCGAGCCGGCCCTGACGAGTGAACAGCACCTCGTCCGTGCCCCGGTGCGCGTTCACGACGTCACCTCCACCGTCGCTGTCGTCCTCTCGTGCGAGCGGGTCGGTCCTCCGTCTCGCACCCTGCCAATGGCCCTGAGCCTAGAGGCTGCGCCGTGGTCTGCACCTGCGGGTTGGGCAGTGTCGGCGTGGTGCCTGAGCACCCCTTTGTTGAAGGTGGCACGATCGTGGTGTGCCTGACCTGATGCGCTCAGCGCGCCGAGAGGAGCACATGCACCGGCAGATGCCCCGGGTCATCGCCCACCGAGGGGCGAGTCGGGATGAGCCGGAGCACACGCTGAGCGCCTACCGACGGGCGATCGAGGAGGGCGCCGACGCCGTCGAGTGCGACGTCCGGCTCACCGCCGACCTGCACCTGGTGTGCGTCCACGACCGGCGGGTCAACCGCACCTCCAACGGTCGCGGGGTCGTCTCCGCCCTTGAGCTGGCCACCCTCGAGGGGCTCGACTGGGGGTCGTGGAAGGAACGGCACCCCGACGACGCGGAGATGCCCGACCAGGACCGCAACCGGCTGCTCACCCTGCGCCGGCTGCTCACCACCGTCACCTCCTGCGACCGCGAGGTGGGACTCGCGATCGAGACCAAGCACCCGAACCGCTACCGCGGCCAGGTCGAGCGCACCCTCGCCACCGTGCTGCGCGCGTTCGAGCTGGACGGGCCGCCGCAGCCGGGCCGGCCAGAGGTCTGCGTGATGTCGTTCTCCCAACTGGCGACCCAGCGGATGCGCAAGCTGTGCCCGCACCTGCCGGTCGTCTTCCTCATGGAGGACACCGTGCCGCTGCGCTTCCGGGACGGCCTGCTGCCCAAGGGGGTGCGGATTGCCGGGGTGAGTACCACGATCCTGCCGCGCTACCCCGATCTCGTGCGCCGGCACCACGACCGCGGGCAGGAGGTCTACGTCTACACCGCCGACGAGCCGGAGGACATCGACCGCTGCATGCGCATGGGGGTGGACGCGATCATCACCAACCGCCCCGCCTTCGTGCGGCGCCACATTGGACTCGACGGGGACGTCCATTAGCCTGCTGCCGCCATGACCAACGCTGCGAACCGCCCGGGCGAGGGCCGGGTCCGGACCGTTCGCCTGCCCGCCGAACGTGCCTCCGTGCCGCTGGCCCGGCGCACCATCGTCGAGGACCTGCAGGCCCGCGGCATCGACCCGCAGATCGTCGACGAGGCCGAGATCGTCGTCTCCGAGCTCGTCGCGAACGCGCTGCGGCACGCCCGCCCGCTCAGCGACGGCACCGTCCGGGTGCACTGGAAGGTCAAGGACGGTCTGGTCGAGGTCGAGGTCACCGACGGCGGCGGGACCACCACCCCCCAGCCGCTGCCGCGCTCCACGTGGACCCCCGCCGGCCGTGGCCTGCGCATCGTGCGCAGCATCGCCCACGAGTGGGGCGTCGTCGACGACAAGCAGGGCTGCACCGTCTGGGCGGCGCTCGGCGGCCCCTCGCGCCGTCGCGCCTGAGCCCGAGGCTCCGCGCCCGGCCGCACCGCACCGGTGACTGCGCGCCGTGCCGGCGCGGGTCGGCATACCGTCCACGGTTAGGGTCAACCCCATGGGCAAGGCATCGCGCCGTCGCAAGGTGAGGCAGCAGACCGCCAACGGGCAGGGGGAGAGTCGGCAGCGGGACCCGCAGTCCCTCCCAGCCCCGTTCGTCGCGCGCCCGTTCGAGGGGCTGCCCGACGAGACCGAGTGGGTCGCGCTGCGGGAGGTCGTGCCGGCCGGCACGGCGAGCATCCGCTTCACCCCGCCGGACGGGGAACCGCGCGACGCCACGGTCGTCAGCGTCCTCCCGCTCGCCTGGCCCGGGCTGCACCGCGGCGACGGCGAGCTGCTGGTGGCGCTGCAGTCGGGCAACAGCAGCGGTGACGCCAGCCGCGACGTGGCCCAGGTGCTCCTGACGGTCGCGTCCTCCGAGGCCGGTATGCCGGCCACGACCGTCCCAGCCCCGACCGCCGGCACGCCGCGCCTGCAGGACCTGCTCGACACGAGCCGGCCGTTCGAGCTGCAGGTGCACCAGGGGTTCGACTTCTGGGTGGCCGAGGACGCCGACCTCGATGCGGACGGCCGCGCCTCGCTCGAGCGGGCCAACGCCGCAGCGGTGCCCACCACGAGGCTCGCGTCCGTCGCCTCCGCCTACTGGTGCCGCATCGGCGACCGCACCCACATCCGGTGGGTGCTGCCGCACGCTGAGGACCCCGCGACCGACGCGCTCGCGCGGCTGCACGGGGCCGGTGCCAGCGCGCTGTCCGACGGCTCCCGCCTGCTCGGGGCGTTCCGGGCCTGCGGGCTGCTGGTCCCGGTGTGGGACCTCGACCCGGCCAAGGAGGCAGACGCCTACGAGGAGCCGATGGCGACGTTCGCCAAGCGTTTCGAGGAGGCGTACGCCAGCGACGAGGCCCTGACGCCCGAGGAGCGCCGCGCCCGCAACGGCATCCTCAGCCGCCAGGTCACCCTCCGCTAGCCCGGCCGCGGGAACGAGCAGGGGAGCACTCGCGATGCCGAGCAGCCAAGCCGTCGCCGCCGTCGTCCCTGCGCGCAACGAGGCCGAGCGCATCGCCGACACCGTGGCGGCGCTGCGCCGGGTCGACGGCGTCGAAGTGGTCGTCGTGGTCGACGACAGCAGCTCCGATGCGACGGCCGAACTCGCCCGCGGCGCAGGCGCGCTCGTGTCAGTGCACCCCCGCCACCGCGGCAAGGCCGCGGCGCTCATGACCGGTGTCGCCGTCGTGCGCGACCTGCCGGGCACGCCACCGGGCACCCTGCTCTTCGCCGACGGCGACCTCGGGGACAGTGCGGTCGGCGTCGCGCCGCTGCTCGCCCCGATCCGGGACGCCGCCGCGGACCTGGCCATCGCCGTGCTCCCGCCCCAGGAGGGTGCCGCCGGCCTCGGCCTCGGCGTGCAGCTCGCGCGCGACGGCATACGGGGTATGACGGGCTGGGACCCTCGCCAGCCGCTGTCCGGCATCCGCTGCCTCACCCGGGAGGCCTACGAGTGCGCGGCGCCGCTGGCGCGTGGCTGGGGCGTGGAGGTCGGACTCACCATCGACGTGCTCCTGCGCGGGCTGCGCGTGGTGGAGGTGCCCTGCGACCTGCGGCACCGCGCCACCGGGGCGGACTGGCGCGGTCGCGCGCACCGGGCCGCGCAGTACCGTGACGTGTGGCTCGCACTCGCCAGCCGTCGGCTGCGCGAACGCCGGTCGGGTGACGGGCATTCGGCGGGACGGCGTTCGGGTGAGCCACGGTCGGGTGAGCCACGGTCCGGTGAGGCTCCGCGCTGAGGGGTGAGCGGTCGAGGCGTTGAGCTCCCCGGGCGGCTCGACGTGTGGCGGGCAGGCCGAGGCCGTGCCCGGGGGAGCGCACTCGATACTGGGCGCGTGGAGGTCAATGAACTCGGGCAGCCGGTGGGACCGCACGTGACGGGCTGGTCGCCGCGGCGGGCGCCGAGCGCCCCCGTCCTGTCCGGTGACTACGTGCGGCTGGAGCGACTGGATCCGGCCCGCCACGGCGAGGACCTCTTCGCCGCCGACCGGGCCGATGCGCGCGGGGAGAGCTGGACCTACCTGCCCTACGGGCCGTTCGGCGACCGCACGGCATACCGGCGGTGGCTGGAGGGGGTCGCGGGCCGGGCGGACCCGTGCTTCTACGCGATCATCGACACGGATGACGTCGACCCCGATGACGTCGACACCGGCGCCGTCGAAGCCGCCGTCGACGCCGTCGACACGGACCACTCTCGCGTCCGCACACGGACCCACGGGCGCGCGGTCGGCGTGGCGAGCTACCTGAACGTCGAGCCCGACCACGGCACGATCGAGGTGGGGCACGTGCACTACTCGCCGGCGCTGCAGCGGCGGCGGGGGGCGACGGAGGCGCAGTACCTGCTGATGCGCCACGTCTTCGAGGACCTCGGCTATCGGCGCTACGAGTGGAAGTGCGATGCGCTCAACGCCGCCTCCCGGTCCGCCGCCGCGCGTCTCGGCTTCTCCTACGAGGGCACCTTCCGCCAGGCGCGCGTGGTCAAGGGGCGCAACCGGGACACCGCGTGGTACGCGGTCACCGACGGCGACTGGCCGGCCGTGTCCGCCGCGCTGCGGGCCTGGCTGGACCCGGCGAACTTCGACGCACGCGGCCGTCAGCGGACCTCGCTGCGCAGTAGGCTGGGGTGATCCGCTGAAGGAGGTCGCGCGTGAGCTTTCCGACAGGTGGGGGCGGCGGCAACTGGGTGCGTGCGCGCAACCCGGAGGGCGTGACGTCGTTCCTCGCGGAGCAGCAGCAGGACGCCGACCGGCACGCCGAGGAGTATGGCCGGTCCCTCGCCTTCCGTCGGCGCCTGCGCCGCAGGCTCAGGTCGCGGCTCGCTTCGCTGCTGGCGCGTCGTCGGCGCTGAGCAGCGCTCGGCCGGCGCCGGTGTGGTCGGGTTCGCGCGCGGCGGACTCGGCGCCACCCACTCCGGCCGGGTCTGCTCCCGGTTCCCTTGCGGTGGCCCCTTCTGACAACGTGGCCGTGCCGGCCGCCAGCGCGACCAGGGTCGGCAGGAGCACGAGCGTGCTGACCGGTGGGATGGCCGCGCCGGTGTCGTTGGCCGCGAACCCGAGGACGAGGCAGACCGCCACCGCCCACAGGGCCGGGCGCAGCAGGGGCACGCGTCGCGCCAGCCGGGCCAGCGGCCGGCCGGCGCGGCTGCCGGGACGCGCCAGCACCCACACCGCTACAGCAAGTCCGGCCGGCACGAGCAGCGCCAGCGGGGCTGTCAGCAGGACGGCGAGGTTCTGCTCGAGCTTGCGCAGCACGATGTCCCCGGCGTGGCCGTGGGCCAGCGCCTCGACGAACCGGCCCAGATGCGTCCGGGCCGCCGGGGGCCGGAGCCAGTCCGCGACCAGGACGGCGGCCAGCGCGAGGACGGTCACGGCGCCCGCGCCGACGGTCCGAGCCGGCGTCCAGCGGAGACCGGAGGCGCCTGCGGCGAGGACCAGCACCGCGGGGAGGAGGGCGGCGACGCCGCCGAGATCGCTGCCCCACCATGGCGATCCGTCGACCGCGACGGCGGCCAGGCCGACGATCAGGGTGAGGACGACCGCGGTGACACGACGCCCGCGGGCCGTCCACGGCGCAGCGAGGAGCGCAGCCGCCAGCAGCGCGGAGGTCGCGAGCACCGCGAACGCCACGTTGCCGATCCCGTAGAAGCGCCCGCCGACGAGCGGTTGCACGCCCAGCAGCGACGACAGCACGAGCCGGGAACCGGTCAGGGCATCGACTCCCAGCACGACGACGGTGCTCACGACGACCGCGGTGACCGGCCCGGTGCGGTGCCACCCGAAGCCGGCGAACGCGGCCACGGCCAGGGAGAGGACGAACGCCGCCACGGCTGCGATGAGGGCCGCAGCCGGGCGGGGTGCATCCCACCACGGCAGGGCCTGCGCGAGGTAGGTCGCCACCGGTATGCCGGCCGCCGCCGTCGCGCCCACCCGCACCAGACCTGCCACCCGCCGGCGGGTGGCAGTGGTCGCCGCCAGGTTCCGTGGCGCTGCGGCGGTGCCTCGGGGCATCGCTCGCCGCCAGCACCACCACGCCGACCCGTAGCCGAGCAGCTGCAGCAGCACCACGCCGACGAAGAACGGCGGCACGAGCGGGCTCACGAGCGCGGCCGCCCGGCCGAGCCCGCGCAGCGTGTCGAGACGCCCATGCCGATCTAGGGAGTCTCCCGCCGATCTCGGGACTTTCCGCGCGGAATCTCCCGAGATCGGCGGGGAAGTCCCTAGATCGGCGTGGGGGGCGAGCCGGAGTGGAGCGCCCGCGACGCCGTCGGGCAGCGCAATCCCGGCGCGGGCGAGGACCGTAGCCGTGACGTCGGCGGACTGGACCAGGCCGAGCTGCCGGGTCGAGCCCGACCAGAGCAGCCCGCCTCCCGTTCGACCATGGCCTGCCCGTGTCGGTGGTGCAGCGCCCAGCACCGCACCACCCGCCCGGCCGCCGGTCGCTCCTCCCGTCGCCGGATTCGCCGCACGCACGGCGAGGAGCCGGAGCCGGGACCGCTGACCGCGGTCGCTGAGGGCGGCGACGATGACGTCCGCATCGGGCGGCGCCTGCGCCAGGACCCGGCCGACCCGCCGGTCCACGGCGCGCAGGTCCGGCGCGCCGTCTCCTCGCCGGGGCGAGCCGACGTCGACCACGGTGACCGGGCAGCGCCGCAGCGGCAGCGTTCCGGAGGAGGTCCACGGCGCGTAGCGCGCCACGTGGCCGCGGCTGTCCGCCGCCGCGACCGCGGCCCCTGGCCCGATCGCCTGCACGCAGCGGCCGTGTGCCTGCAGGGTGTCCGCGAGCAGACCGGGGCGGGCGTCCATCAGCCGGTGCCGGGCGAGGGCGCGCCAAGGGGACCACCCAGGGACCGTGGCCCCGCCGACCGGGGTCCCCGACGCGTTGCCTGCGCCCGACGCACTCGTCCGTGGCTGGGGCACCGGCACACAGCCCGGAACCACGCCGGCGCCACCGGGTGTGGCCGAGGCGCGCACCCCGGCGGACAACCCGAGCCACCCGTCCAGCGGGCAGGTGGTGGCGTGCACCGACCGGACCACGAGGGCACCGGATCCGCCGTGGGCCAGCAGCGACCACAGGTGCGGGGTCGCGCGCGGGCCCACGTCCGACCAGGTGAGCCCGGCGCCCGTGCCGACCACGATGGTGGGACCGACCGCCTCAGCAGCAGGAGTGGCACGAGCAGCGGACGGTGCGGCGCTCGGCAGCGAGCGGTCCATCGCCGGCCCGAGCCAGAAGGTGCCGACGACCAGCGCCACCAGCAGCGCCACGCCGCCGAGGCTGCGCAGCAGCCGGCCCGTCCTCACCGGGCAAGGCTAGGACGTGGTCAGAACGGCAGGTTCACGCCGAGGATCTGCAGCAGCGTCACGAGCGCGAGCAGCAGGCACACGACCCCGCCGACCCGGCGGATCGTCGACAGGTGGACCCGCTTGAGCAGCGTGCGCCCCAGCACCGCCGCGAGTCCGGACACCACCGCGAGGGCGACGAACGCGCCGACCCCGATGCTCAGCGGGTCGTGGGTGCGCACGACCAGGGCCGCGGTGAGCAGCTGGGACAGGTCGCCCCACTCGGCGACGAACAGCACGAGGAAGCTCGCCCCGATCGCCCGCAGCCCGTGCATGCCGGGGCGCGCCTTGCTCGCGACCTCCTGCTCCTCCTCGGCGGCCTCCGCGTCGGCCTTCCCGGCCCCGGCGATGAGGATGATGCCGCCGATGAGGAAGAGCAGTCCGGCGACGATCTCGACGGGGGTGCGGGGCAGGTTCGCGATGAACCCTCCGGCGGTGGTGGCGACGGCGGTCTGCACGAGGAAGGCCGTCGCCACGCCGATCCAGACCATGAGCGCGCGGTAGCGGGTGGCCAGCACGAGCGTCGCCACGAAGGTCTTGTCCGGCAACTCGACCGCGAAGATGGTCACGAATGCGGTGACGAGGTGGGCGAGGCTCATATCCGCGCCAGACTATCGGCCGGGCGGCGCCGGCCCGGCGCGGGCAGCACGCACGGGCGCGTGCGGGACGGCATACCCTCAGGCTGTGCCCGCCAGCCCCACCGCCGCGTCGCCGGCCGCCACCCGTGAGGACCGTTGATGACGGACGTGACCCGCAGCCCCACCCGCTACGGCTTCCTCGGCCCGTCCGGCACGTTCACCGAGACCGCGTTGCGGGACCGGCTGGCCGCGGTGGCCGCCAGCGACCCCGCCGCGGTGGGGCGCGAGGAGCTGGTGCCCTTCCCGTCGGTCGACATCGCGCTGGAGGCGGTGCGCCGGGGTGACGTCGCGGCCGCCATGGTGCCCATCGAGAACTCCGTCGAGGGCGGCGTCACCGCGACCCTCGACGCGCTGTCCTCCGGCGAGCAGCTCGCGATCATCGCGGAGCAGCTCGTGCCCATCACCTTCGTGCTCGCCGCCGCACCGGTCGACGGCTCCGGCGACGGCTCCGGTATGCCGATCGCCGGCATCCGCGCGGTCGGCACCCACCCGCACGCCTGGGCCCAGGTCCGCGGCTGGATGACCGAGCACCTGCCGGCCGCGGAGCACGTCCGGGCCTCCTCCACGGCGGCTGCCGCCGCCGCGGTCGCGGCGGGGGCGCGGCCCCCAGGTGCCGCGGGGGCGACGGCGGGGGACGGGTCCGCGGCGGGTGAGCTCCCGGCATACGAGGCCTGTGTCTGCTCCCCGGGAGCGGCCCGGGACCACGGGCTGCGCATCCTGGCCGAGCAGATCGAGGACAACGCCGGGGCGGTCACCCGGTTCGTCCTCGTCGCCCGGCGGGGGCGGCTGCCGCAGCCGACGGGGGCGGACAAGACCACCGTCGTGCTGCACCAGCGCGAGGACCGGCCCGGCGGGCTGCTCGACCTGCTCGAGCAGTTCGCGACCCGGGGGATCAACCTCACGCGGATCGAGTCCCGGCCGACCGGTGAGGGCCTGGGGTCGTACTGCTTCTCCCTCGACTGCGAGGGACACGTCGCCGACGAGCGGCTCGGGGAGGCCCTGACCGGGCTGCACCGGGTGTGCCGCCGGGTGGTGTTCCTCGGCTCCTACCCGCGCGCCGACGCCCGCCCCACGCCGGTGCGCGCCGGCACGTCCGACGACGACTTCATCGCCGCCCGCTACTGGCTGCGGTCGCTGCGGGGCGAATGACGCGCGCGGGACGCACCGCTAGCCTGCGGGCATGGCGTGGCTGGAGGCTCTGGGATGGGCCGGCTCCGCCTTGGTGGTCGTCTCCCTGCTGCAGTCGCGACTGCTGCGCTTCCGCGTGCTGCACCTCCTCGCGTGCGCGGCCCTCGTGTTCTACGGCGCCTGGACCCACGTCTGGCCGATGGTCGGCGTCTTCACCGCCGTGGGGCTGCTCGACTTCTGGTTCATGCGGCGGCTGCTGCTGGAGCGCCACGACAGCCACGCCTTCACCGTGCTGGAGGTGGGGCCGCTCGATGAGTACCTCCGGCACGTGCTGCGGGTCCACGCCGCTGACATCGAGGCGTTCCAGCCCGGGTTCGTGTGGGACGGCGCGGCACCGGGACACGCCGCGTTCCTCGTCCTGCGCGACGACGAGGCGGTGGGCGTCGTGCTCCTGCGCGACGCCGGACAGGGCGTGGCGCAGGCGGAGCTGGACTACGTCACCCCGCGCTACCGCGACTTCGCGCCCGGGGAGTTCGTCTACCGGCGCAGCGGACTGTTCCGGGCGCGCGGCTTCCACACCGTGCTCACGCCGCCGGGGATGGTGGAGCCGTACTACGCCCGGCTCGGGTTCGAGCGGCGCGGCGACTCCTACGTGATCCCGGTGGGCTGATCCCGGCAGGCTGATCCCGGCGGGCTGATCCCGGCGGGCTGATCCCGGCGGGCTGATCGACTCCATTGCCATCTGGAATGGCTCTCGATTTGGCAAGGCTTACCTAAGAAGCCCTATCCTCGCTGGCATGTCGTCGACGTTGGAGGCCAGCGCCCTGCGCCACGAGGTGCGCGTCGTGGGGGCCAACGGTGACCCGCGAGTGGTCCGCCGGCTGGCCGAGCTCGGGGTCCGGGCCGGGTGCCGGATGGTCGCCCTGCGGCGCACCCCGGGAGGGGGCCGCGTGGTCTCGGTCGACGGCTCCCGCATCGCGCTCGACCGCGACACCTTGCGCCTGCTGACCGTCGAGCCGGTGGGCGCCGCCGGATGACGGCCGTCCACCTCGACACCAGCACCGTCCCCTCCTGCCACTCCGGCGGGGGAGGGTCGCCCGCGCCCGCCGGTGCGGCGGTCGTCGCCCTCGTCGGCGCCCCGAACGTCGGCAAGACCACGCTGTTCAACGCGCTCACCGGTGCCCGCCGCACCGTCGGCAACTGGCCCGGCACGACCGTGGAGGTCGGCCGCGGGGCCTGGCGGCTGCCGGAGGGCCGGCCGGTCGACCTGGTCGACCTGCCGGGTGCGTACAGCCTCGACCCCGCCTCCCCCGACGAGGCGCTGACCCGGGCGCTGTTGCTCGACGTGCCGCACGAGGAGCAGCCCGACCTCGTCGTCGTCACCGCCGACGCCGCCCACCTCACCCGCAGCCTCTACCTCGTCGCCCAGCTCCGCGAGCACGACCTGCGGCTCGTCGTCGCGCTGACCATGACCGACGTGGCCTCCCGCCGCGGGCTGGACGTCGACCCCGACCGGCTGCGGCAGCAGCTCGGCTGCCCGGTCGTACCGCTCGACCCCCGCCGCCGCTCCGGCGGGCAGCAGCTCGGAGCGGCCGTCGCCGCCGCGCTGGAGGAGCCGCGGCCCGCGCCGCGACCGCTGGCCGTCGCTGCGGGTGGCTCGGCCACCGAGCGTGGCGACGCGGACGACGAGCTCGCGGTGCTCGACGAGCGCTTCGCGTGGGTGGACGCGGCCGTGCAGGCCGGCGTCCGGCATACCGGCGAGGACCGGCAGTCGTGGAGTGACCGCGTGGACCGGTTCGCCACCGGCCGGGTCAGCGGACCGCTGATCTTCCTCGCCGCGATGTGGGCCGTCTTCCAGGTGACCACCACGGTGGCCGCGCCGATGCAGGACGGGCTCGACTGGCTCTTCTCCGGCCCGGTCACCTCAGGGGCGTCCGCCGCCCTGTCGGCGATCGGCCTCGGCGACACGTTCGTCAGCGGCTTCGTCCTCAACGGCCTGGTGGCCGGTGTCGGGATGCTGCTGACCTTCGTGCCGCTCATGGCGCTGATGTTCCTGATGCTCGCCCTGCTCGAGGACTCCGGCTACCTCGCCCGGGCCGCCGTCGTCACCGACCGGATGATGCGCGCCATCGGCCTGCCGGGCCGGGCGTTCCTGCCGCTGGTCGTGGGCTTCGGCTGCAACGTGCCCGCGATCAGCGCCACCCGGATCCTGCCGCACGCGCGCCAGCGGATCCTCACCGCGCTGCTCATCCCCTTTACCTCGTGCAGCGCCCGGCTCACCGTCTACGTCCTCATGGCGACCACCTTCTTCCCGCGGCACGCCGGGACGGTCGTCTTCGGGATGTACCTCATCTCGATCGCCCTCGTCGTCCTGATCGGCCTCGCGCTGCGCTCGACGCTGTGGCGGACGATGGGTGCCGAGCCGCTGATCCTGGACCTGCCGCCCTACCAGCGCCCGACCGCCCGGCTCACCGCAATCGTCACCTGGGTGCGGCTCAAGGGCTTCCTGCGCACCGCCAGCGGCATCATCGTGGCCGCCGTGACCTGCGTCTGGCTGCTGCAGGCGATCCCCGTCTCCAGCGGCCAGGACTTCGGGCACGTGCCGGTGCAGGACAGCCTCTACGCCACGACGACCCGCGCGGTCAGCCCCGTCTTCGACCCGGCCGGCTTCGGCCAGTGGCAGACCACCGGCGCCCTCACCGTCGGCTTCGTCGCCAAGGAGGCCGTCATCTCCTCCTGGGCCCAGACGTATGCCGTGCAGCAGCCGGCCGCGTCCCGTCACCCGGGCAACCTCGGCAGCGAGATCCGCCAGGCCTTCGAGCAGTCCTCCGGGGGCCACGCCACTGCCGCGGTCTGGGCGTTCCTCGTCTTCCTGCTCGCCTACACCCCCTGCGTGGCGACGCTCGCCACCCAGCGACGCGAGATCGGGCTGCGGTGGACGGCCTTCGGGCTGGTGCTGCAGCTGACCGTGGCGTGGAGCCTGGCGGTCGTGATCTTCCAGTCGCTCAGGTTGCTGCTGTGAGCGCCAGCCCCAGCCGGGCGGTCCTGGACGCGTTCGCGGCCGGTGCCACGTCCGTCGACCAGGTCGCCGGGCGGACCGGGCTCAGCGCCGACGTGGTGCGCACGGCCGTCGACCAGCTCGTGCGCCTCGGGCGGATGGACGCCAAGGAACTCACCGTCGGCTGCCCCGACGGCGGGTGCGGGAGCTGTGCGTCCGGGACCGCCGACGGCGGCGCCGGGTGCGGCGCGTCGGGCCCGTCGATGCGCCGCTCCGGTCCGGTGCTCGTGTCGCTGGCGGTCCGCCCGCCCCGGTGATCGTGGGTCAGTGACCGACTGACTCCCGGCGCCCCGACGGGCTGGGCGCGGCCAGGACCTCGGCCGGCACCCGCACCGTCAGCGCCTTCGGCTCGATCCGCGCGGAGATGGCGCGCGCCCGGCCGATCGTGTCGCCGTCGAGCTGCACCTCCTCGGGACCGTTGGTGCGGATCGCGATCTCCTTGATCCGGTGGTGGTCCACCCGCTCGTGGCCCCGGGGGCGGCGGGCGATCACCCGCATCGCGACCGCCACCCACCCCGGCAAGCCCTCCGGGGAAAGGATCACGCTGTCCAGCCAGCCGTCGTTGACCTTGGCCTGCGGCAACAGCACCAGCCCGCCGGTCAGCCTGCCGCAGTTGCCGATCAGGATGGTGCGGGCCTTGCGGGTGAACTCCGGCTTGTCGTCGATCCGCACGCGGGCGGTGAACTGTGCGCCCTTGAGGTGCTTCACCCCCGAGACGCCGTAGGCGAGCCACCCGACGCGTGCCTTCAGCTGCTCGGGGGCGTCGGCCATGATGTCCGCGTCGAAGCCGACGCCGGCCATGACGAGGAAGATGTGCTCCTCGGGGCGCTGGTGCTCCCCGGAGCGGTTCACCGTGAGCCGGCCGACGTCCACCCGCAGGTTCTGTCCCCCCATGGCGGCGCGCAGCGCCTGGTCCAGCTCGTCATACGGCACGCCCAGGTTGCGGGCCAGCAGGTTGCCCGTGCCACCGGGCAGCAGGCCTAGCGGGGTGGTGCTGCCGACCAGCGCGCTGGCCACCGAGCGGGTGGTGCCGTCACCCCCGAGGGAGCAGACCAGGTCGACGCCCGCCTCGAGCGCCTGCTTGCCCTGCCCGTAGCCGGTGTCCTCCTTGGTGGTCTCCAGCCACAGCGGCGCGTCCCAGCCGGCGCGGGTGCACACGGCGGTGACGTGCCGCCGGGTCGCCGCCACGTCCTCGAACTTGGTGGGGTTGACGATGATCGCCGCCCGCTTGAGTGGCACTGCCCCTTCGATCTGCTCGGTCTGCCCCTGCTGGAAGTAGGCTCGTGGCGGTCTGGCTCGCGGGGCACGAAGGCGCTCGCCGGCCTCGTGCGTCGAGGTCTTGTTCGGCGGGTCCCCGGAGAAGACGGCGATGGCTCCCACGAACAGCAGGATCAGGATCGCCAGCGCGATCATGACCAGAACCCCGGTGGACGTATCGAGCACAGGACGACGCTACCCGACCAGCCTGCGTCTCGCCCGTGTCAACGGAACGTCCGCGGGACGTCACGGGAGCCGGCCTCCCCGCGACCGGCTCCGGGAAGTGGCGCGGGCTCAGCCGCGGCCGCTCTCGCCGCCCTCGCTGGCCAGCTCGCGGTGCCGTCCGGCGGGCTCGCGCTGCTCCCGCTCGCGCTGCGCCTCGAGCGCCGCCGCCCGGGCCTGACGAGCCGCCCGCGCGCGCTGCCGCTCGGCCACTTCGTGGGTCGGCGTCTTGGTCGGGGGGTTCATGGCGAAGGCGGCGATGATGGCCAGCGTCAGGGCGATGAGCACCGCCAGGGCGATCATGACGACGACTCCGGTGGACGTATCGAGCACGGCACGACCGTACCCGACCCGCGCGCCGAGGCCGACTTCAGCCGACTTTCCCGGTGCCCCTGCTCCACGCTCGTCACTGTCGGGGCCGCCACGGTGCGCCGATAGGCTCGGGTGCGTGATCGACATACGGACTCTGCGCGAGGACCCCGAGCGGGCCCGCGCGTCACAGCGCGCCCGAGGTGAGGACGAGGGGATCGTCGACGCGATCCTGGCGGCGGACGAGCGGCGCCGGTCCTCCCTGGCGGAGTTCGAGCGGCTGCGGGCCGAGCAGAAGTCGGTCAGCAAGAGCGTCGGCCAGGCGATGGGGGCGCTCGCCAAGGCGCGCAAGGCCGGTGCGTCGGAGGACGAGGTGCAGCGGCTGACCGGTGAGGCGGACAAGGCGCGGGCGTCGGCCGGCGAGCTGTCCGACCGGGTCAAGGAGCTGGAGGCGGCGGCCGATGAGGCGGACGCCGAGCTGGGCCGACTCCTGCGGCAGCTGCCCAACCTCGTCATCGAGGGCATTCCGAGCGGCGGCGAGGACGACTACGCGGTGCTCGAGACGATCGGCTCGCCCCGGGACTTCGCGGCCGAGGGCTTCCAGCCGCGTGACCACCTCGAGCTCGGTGAGCTGCTCGGGGCGATCGACATGGAGCGCGGGGCCAAGGTGTCCGGTGCCCGGTTCTACTACCTGACCGGCGTCGGAGCGCGGCTCGAGCTGGCCCTGCTGAGCCTGGCGGTGGCCCAAGCCGTTTCGGCCGGGTTCACGCCGATGATCACGCCCACCTTGGTCAAGCCTGATGCGATGGTCGGCGCCGGGTTCCTCGACGCGCACGCGGACGAGGTCTACCACCTCGAGGCGGACGACCTGTACCTCACCGGGACCTCCGAGGTCGCGCTCGCGGGCTACCACGCCGACGAGATCATCGACCTCTCCGCCGGTCCCAAGCGGTATGCCGGGTGGTCGGCCTGCTACCGCCGGGAGGCCGGGTCGCACGGCAAGGACACCCGCGGCATCATCCGAGTGCACCAGTTCCACAAGGTCGAGATGTTCAGCTACTGCCGCGTCGAGGATTCCGAGGCCGAGCACCAGCGGCTGCTCGCCTGGGAGAAGGAGATGCTCGCCAAGGTCGAGCTGCCCTACCGGATCATCGACACCGCGGCCGGCGACCTCGGCGGCCCGGCCGCGCGCAAGTTCGACTGCGAGGCGTGGGTGCCGACGCAGGATCGCTACCGCGAGCTGACCTCGACGTCGAACTGCACCACCTACCAGGCCCGCCGGTTGAACATCCGGGAACGCGCTGTCGAGGGCTCCGGTACGCGCACCGTCGCCACCCTCAACGGCACGCTCGCGACGACTCGCTGGATCGTGGCGATCCTCGAGAACCACCAGCAGGCCGACGGCTCTGTTGCGGTGCCCGCCGCGCTGCAGCCGTACCTCGGCCTCGACGTGCTGACCCCGATCGGCGCCTGACCCGAGGTCGCGGCACTTCTCGCGTGACGCGGATCCGGAGGGAGGCGGCGACGTTCTTCACGCATGCGGGGATCACGCGGATGGCTCGGCCGGCGGCGACGACGTTCTTCACGCCAGCGTGGGAACCGCTGCCGCCGAGCAGGCGTCTGACCGGCATGAACCGCAGCATGGCCGCGGCGAGCCTGCTGGCCGGGGCATCGAGGGCGCGGACCCGAGCCGGGCGGGTCCTCACCGGTGGCGACCAGCTCTGGGTGGCCGGTCGCCACGGTGAGGGCCCTCCCTCGTGCGGGGGAGGCCGCGAGGGGGACGCCCGCACCGGGGCAGCCGCTTAGGCTGGGGCCCGTGCGACGCGGGGTGGCGGTGTGGGCGGAGGAGTTCTTCGCCCTCGACGACGACTGGGCGCGACGGCCCGGGCGCCGTGCCCGGCGCAACGACACGGTGATCGCCGTCCTGTTCCTCGCGTTCACCCTCGTCACGCTGGAGCTCGTCCGCAGCCTGGGGGTCATCGACGAGGTCCCCGTGCCGGTGCCGGTCGTCTACCTCCTCGTCGCGCTCGGCTGCCTGCTGATCGTCGTCCGGCGCCGGTGGCCGCTCGCGGTCGCGGTCCTCGGCTCGCTGCACTTCCTCGCGATCGGCCTGACCATGCCGGCGGTGATGGGACAGCTGCCGAGCCAGGCGCTGTACTTCTACCTGCTGTTCAGCGCCGCCGCCTGGGCGCGGGACCGCCGGCAGATGCTCATGGTGATGGCCGGGGTGCTGGTGCTTATGTTCGGCTGGCTCACCTGGCAGTTCGCCGTCGGCAGCGGCGTGGACCAGATCATCGAGACGCTGCGCAGCAAGTCCCAGCCGCAGGGCCTGTTCACGCCGGTCGTCGCGGGCGTCGTCTACAGCTTCCTCGTCAACGTCCTCTACTTCGGCGGCGCGGTGCTCGGCGGCCAGGTTGCGTGGCGCGGCGCCCGCCAGCGGGCCCGGTTGACCGAGCAGGCGGCCACCATCGAGCAGCAGACCGACGAGCTGCGCGAGCACGCCGTCGTCGAGGAGCGACTGCGGATCGCGCGCGAGCTGCACGACGTCGTGGCCCACCACGTGTCGGTCATGGGCGTGCAGGCCGCCGCGGCGCGGCGGGTCCTCAGCAAGAACCAACAGGCCGCCGAGGGTGCCCTCGCCGAGGTCGAGGAGTCGGCCCGGCAGGCGGTCGGCGAGATGCGCGCCCTCCTCGGCACGCTGCGTCGCGACGGGCGCCCCTCCTCCAGCGAAAGTCGTTCTCCCGAACCGGGAGTCGGCGACCTGCCGCGCCTCGTCGAGCAGGTGCGCTCCGCCCAGCTGGACGTGTCGTGGTCCTGCGTGGAGGACGTCGACGGCGCGGCGGCCCAGGTGCCGGCACCGATCGGGCTCTCGCTCTACCGCACCGTCCAGGAAGCGCTCGCGAACGTGCGCCGCCACTCCACCGCCACCCGCGCCAGCGTCGTGCTGCGCGTCCAGGCCCAGCCCGGTCCCGGCGCGAAGCGGTATGCCGAGGTGGAAGTGCTCGACGACGGTCACCCCCGCGGCAACACCTCGGGCACGGGTCTGGGACTGCTCGGGATGCGCGAGCGGGTCACCCACCTCGGCGGCACCAGTGAGATCGGCCCGCGGATCACGGGCGGGTTCCGGGTGCGGGTGCGGCTGCCGCTGGACGGCACCGTCACCGAGGCCGAGCCGTCGCGCCCGGTCGAGGCGCAGCACCCGGCGGGTGTCGCGTGAGCGGTGCGGGGCAGCCGCTGCGGGTGGTCGTGGTCGACGACCAGCAGCTCGTGCGCTCGGGGTTCGCCCTCATGCTCTCCGTCGAGGACGACATCGAGGTCGTCGGGGAGGCCGCGGACGGTCGGCAGGCGGTCGAGGCGGTCGAGCGGCTGCGCCCGGACGTGGCCCTCATGGACGTGCAGATGCCGGTCCTCGACGGCATCGAGGCCACCCGCGAGATCGTCGGCCGCGACCTGGCGAAGGTCATCATCCTCACCACGTTCGACCGGGACGACTACGTCTTCGACGGCCTGCAGGCGGGGGCCAGCGGCTTCCTGCTCAAGAACGCCGGGCCCGAGCGACTCGTCGAGGCCGTCCGCGCCGTCGGCCTCGGCCACGCCCTGCTCGCCCCGGAGGTCACCCGCCGGGTGATCGCCCAGATGACCCAGACGCCTGCCCCCACCCCGCCGCCGAGGAGCACCGAGCGCGCACGCGAGCTGGCGCGGCTGACCCCCCGCGAACGGGAGGTGCTCACCCTGCTCGCGCGCGGCCTGAGCAACGCCGAGATCGCCCGCGAGCTGTTCCTCGGCGAGGCGACCGTCAAGACCCACGTCTCGAACTGCCTGACCAAGCTGGGGCTGCGCGACCGGGTGCGGGCCGTCGTGTTCGCCTACGAGGCGGGCCTCATCCTGCCGGGGGAGTAGCCCGGCCACCAGGCCTGCCCCCCTTTCCTCGCGGCCGGCCGGCTCCCCCTCCAGGTTCCGTCCCGGGACGGATCCGCCGGCCCCCTGGGCCCGCCTAGCGTGGGCGCTGCCCGCCGGTCGTGAGGACGAGGAGGAACCGGACGTGTTCGAGGTGCAGGACCTGACCAGGAGTTTCGGGGACCATCTGGCGGTCGACCACGTGACGTTCGCGGTCCCGGCCGGCGGGCTCACCGGCTTCGTCGGCGGCAACGGCGCCGGCAAGACCACGACGATGCGGATGATGATGGGCATCCTCCAGCCGGACGCCGGCGAGGTCCGCTGGCAGGGGGCTCCGGTGACCCGGGGCGTGCAGCGGCTGTTCGGCTACCTGCCCGAGGAGCGCGGGCTCTACCCCAAGCAGAAGGTGCTCGACCAGCTCGTCTACCTCGGCCGGCTGCACGGCCTGTCGGCGGCAGCCGCGAAGCGCTCGGCGATGGGCTACCTCGAGCGCTTCCACCTCGTCGACCGGGCCGGGGACAAGCTGGAGTCGCTGTCGCTGGGCAACCAGCAGCGGGTGCAGGTCGCGGCGGCGGTGCTCAACGAGCCGGTCGCCCTCCTGCTGGACGAGCCGTTCTCGGGGCTGGACCCCGAGGCGGTGGACTCGATGGTCGACCTGCTGCGCGAGGAGGCGGCCCGCGGTGTGCCGGTGCTGTTCTCCTCCCACCAGCTCGACCTCGTCGACCGGCTCTGCGACCGGTTGGTGATCCTCAGCCACGGCCGGGTCGTGGCCGCCGGCAGCTCGGGGGAGCTGCGCGGGCGCGGCCGGCTGCTGTACCGCCTGGTCCTCGGCGGTGACGCCGGCTGGGTGCGGGGGATGAACGGGGTGCACGTCGTCGACGTCGACGGCTCGGTGGCTCTGCTGGAGCTGCTCGAGACGGACGCGGCCGACCGGCTCCTCGCCGAGGCGCTGCGCCGCGGCAGCGTGCGCGAGCTGGCCGAACAGCGGCCGTCGTTGGGAGAGATCTACCGGGAGGTGACGGCGTGAGCGCCGAGCTGGAGGCCGTGGACACCCAGGCCGGGTCGACGCGCCGCGAGGGCCGCGAGTCACCGTGGGTGGTCGTCCTGTCCCGGGAGGTGATGGTCAAGCTGACCGACAAGACCTTCATCCTGTCCACCGCGTTCACCCTGGTCCTGCTGGTCGGGGTGCTCGGGGTGCAGGCGTTCCTCGCCGGCCGCTCGCACGACGTGACCCTGGGCGTCGCCGGGCAGCAGGCTACGTCGGTGGCGCACCAGGTCGACCGGCTGACGGCCCAGCGGGACGAGGCGATGACCGTGGAGGTGCGGCGGTCCGGCAGCGTCGCGGCCGTGGAGCAGGCGGTGCGCGACGGCGACGTCGACGCCGGCCTCGTCCACGACGGCAGCGGGTGGCGCCTGATCGGCAAGAGCGGCAAGGACGACAAGCTCGCCGGTGCGGTGAACGACGTCGTGCAGCAGGACGTGCTGCAACGAGCGGCCGACCGGGCCGGCACCACGGTCGCGGCCCTCAAGGCCGGCAGCGACGTGCGCTACGACCTGCTGAGCGTCGACGCCAACCGGGCCGGCTTCGCCAAGGCGGTCGGCTTCGCCCTCGCGATGCTGTTCTACATGGCGGCGATCGGCTTCGGGATGATGATCGCCGGAAGCGTCGTGGAGGAGAAGCAGTCCCGGGTCGTGGAGATCCTCGTCACGGCGATCCCGGTGCGGCAGCTGCTGTTCGGCAAGGTTGTCGGCAACACCCTGCTCGCCATGGCGCAGATGGCCTTGTTCGTCGGCGTGGGACTGGTGGGGCTGACGTTCACCGACTACGCGAAGTTCCTGACCGCGATCTCGACGCCGGTCGTGTGGTTCGTGATGTTCTTCGTCGCCGGATTCGTTGCGCTGGCGTGCATCTGGGCGGTGGCCGGCTCGCTGGCCACCCGGCACGAGGACCTGCAGGCCACGACCACGCCGCTGACCATGTGCCTCGTCATCGCCTTCATCGCCGGCCTGTCGCTGGAGGGCGTGGGCCAGGTGGTGGCCTCCTACGTCCCCGTGGTCTCGACCATCGTCATGCCGATGCGCCTGCTGCAGGGCACGGCCGCGTGGTGGGAACCGGTGCTGGCGCTGCTGGTCACGGCCGCGTTCGCCGTCGTCACGGTCACCCTGGGTGAGCGCCTCTACCGCCGGTCGCTGCTGCAGACCCAGGGCCGGATGACCTACCGGCAGGCCCTGCGCGCCGCGGACTGACGACCGCTCACATAGGGTTCCTCCGTGGAAGCGGACACCGAGGAGAGCGCCGCAGCGACGGTGACGGAGGCACGCGGGGCGACCGGCGCGGCATACCGCGACGGTGCCTTCCTCGTGGCACTGGACGTGGACGGCACGACGATCCACCACGACGGCACCATGTCCCCGCGCGTGCGCGACGCGGTCCGCGCGGTGGCGCGCGCCGGTCACCACATCGTGATCGCGACCGGCCGCTCCGTGATCGCCACCCTGCCGGTGATCAGCGAACTCGGGCTGAAGCACGGGTATGCCGTGTGCTCCAACGGCGCGATCACGCTGCAGTTGGACAGTGGGTTGCCGGGGGGCTACGAGATCCTCGAGACGGTGACGTTCGACCCGGCGCCCGCGCTCAACCTGCTGCGCGGGTCGTGGCCGGACGCGGTGGTCGCCGTGGAGGAGGTCGGCGTCGGCTTCAAGCTGAGCGCACCCTTCCCCGACGGCGAGCTGCAGGGCACGTTGCGGGTGGTGCCGTGGGAGGAGCTGGTGTCCGCCCCGGCGACCCGTGTGACCTTCCGCAGCCCCAGCGGGACGAGTGAGGACTTCCTCGAGCTGGTCGAGCGGATCGGGCTGCACGGGGTGAACTACGCCGTCGGCTTCACCGCCTGGCTGGACATCAACCCCGAAGGGGTGTCCAAGGGGACGGCCCTCGAGCAGGTGCGCCGGCGCCTCGGCGTCGAGCCGTCGTCGACCGTGGCGGTCGGCGACCAGCGCAACGACCTCGAGATGCTGCGGTGGGCGGCGCGCGGTGTCGCGATGGGCCAGGCGCCGGTCGAGGTGCAGGACGTCGCCGACGAGGTGACGCTCGACGTCGACGAGGACGGCCTGGTGCCGGTGTTGCGTTCGCTGCTGGTGTGAGGACGGCTGTTTGACCTGAGCACGCAAGCCCCGTACGGTCGGGGACTCGTTGCGGGCGGACGGAGGCCGGCGCTGGGTGGCGTGTGCTCGGCATACCGCTGGGTGCCGCGCGCGCCTCGTGTGCGGGGGGCTAGGCACCTCCCGCCCGAGTGTGTAGTGTGGCAGATTGTCGACAAACCTACGATCTGGGACCACCGGCAGCCTGGGCAGCGCGGAGTTCGACCTCGTCGCCTCGGCCACCGGCGCACTGAGCCGGGGTCTGCCTCGGTGTCAACAAGGACAGCGGCGACGTTGCAGGAGCCGCGAGATCAGTCAGGACCGTGGCCTGTCCCGGGCGCGGTCGCACTCAGGAGGACACGCGCATGGGAGCAAGCCATACCGAGCCGGCGCCGGGGGCCATTCCGAAGGACGGGGAGGTCCCGAACAGCCTGCTGAGGCGGGCCGTCGGCGCTGCGGCGATCGGCAACGCCACGGAGTGGTACGACTACGGCGTCTACGCCTACGTGGCGACCGAGATCGGGAAGAACTTCTTCCCGGGCGAGTACTCGACGCTGGGGACGCTGCTGGTGTTCGCGGTGTCCTTCGTGCTGCGCCCGTTGGGCGGCGTCTTCTGGGGGCCGCTGGGCGACCGCCTCGGCCGCAACAGGGTCATGGCGATGACCATCATCCTGATGTCGTTGGGAACGTTCCTCATCGGCGTCATCCCGAGCTACGACTCGATCGGCGTCTGGGCCCCCATCCTGTTGGTGGTCCTGCGCGTCGTGCAGGGCTTCTCGACCGGTGGCGAGTACGGCGGCGCCGCCACCTTCATGGCGGAGTACGCGCCGGACAAGAAGCGCGGATTCTGGGGCTCCTTCCTGGAGTTCGGCACGCTGGCCGGATTCACGCTCGGGCTCGTCATCACGCTGGTACTGCGTGCCTCGATCAGTGCGGGCGCCATGGACTCGTGGGGCTGGCGGATTCCGTTCCTGCTCGGCCTGCCGCTGGGCCTGATCGGGCTGTACCTGCGGAGCCGGATGGAGGACACCCCGGTCTTTCGTGAGCTGCAGGAGAAGGAGGAGGTCGAATCCGGTTCCGGGGCCGCGCTCAAGGACCTCTTCAAGCAGTACTGGCGCCCGATCATGCGCCTGTTCGGCCTCGTGATCGCGCTGAACGTGGCGAACTACACGCTGCTTGCGTACATGCCGACGTACCTGCAGGACCAGGTGGGCATGAGCGCCAAGGCGTCCGAGACGCTGCTCATCATCAGCCAGCTGATCATGATGGCGATGATCTGGATGGCGGGGGCGCTCTCGGATCGCATCGGCCGCAAGAACTGCTGGTGGATCTCGCTCGGTGGGCTGTTCGTCCTCGCCACGCCCTGCTTCTGGCTCATCCAGCAGGGATTCGTCTGGGGTGTCATCGGTTTCACCATCATGGGGCTCATCTACCTGCTGCAGCTGGGCACCATCTCGGCGACGTTCCCGGCGATGTTCCCCACCCACGTCCGCTACGCGGGCATGGCGATCGGCTACAACGTCGCCACGGCGGCGTTCGGTGGCACCGCGGCACCGGTCAACGAGGCGCTGGTCAAGGCGACGGGCAACGACCTGATGCCGGCGTTCTACATGATGGCCGCGATGGTCGTCGGCATGATCGCGCTCGTGAAGGTCCCCGAGACCGTGGGCCGCTCGATCCGCGGCCGGCACGTGCCGGGCACGCACGCCGAGGAGGAGAAGCGCTTCACCCTGCCGGATGCCCAGCCCGTCGAGGGCTGAGGGAGGCGATCGGGGCGCCGCGACGGCGACCTCGACGATCGAGCGGGTCGTCACCCATGCCGGGTGGCGGCCCGCTCCTCGTGTGCTGCCGGTTGGCAGGCAGCACCGGTCGTCACTACCGTGGCAACTGCCGAGACAAGGCGACGATCCGAGACGCGCCGACCCCTGGGGCCTGCGGATCCTCCATCCGCGGTTGCACGGCCGCCGGCACACCGACGGGCATCGCCCAGTGGTCGTGAGGAGGACGCGCATGGGAGCAAGCCAAGCCGAGCCGACGCCGGGAGCCATCCCCCAGGACGGGGAGGTGTCCACCAGTGTCCTGAGGCGGGCGGTCGGCGCCTCGATGATCGGCAACGCCACCGAGTGGTACGACTACGGCGTCTACGCCTACCTCGTGGCCGAGCTGAGCCACAACTTCTTCCCCGGCAAGTACTCCACGCTGGCGACCCTGCTCGTGTATGCCGTGTCGTTCGTGCTGCGCCCCCTCGGCGGGATCATCTGGGGCCCCCTCGGCGACCGGATCGGGCGCAACAAGGTCATGTCGATGACCATCATCCTGATGGCCCTCGGCACGTTCTTCGTCGGCGTCATCCCGAGTTATGCCTCGATCGGGATCTGGGCGCCGGTCCTGCTGGTGTTCCTGCGCGTGGTGCAGGGCTTCTCCACAGGAGGGGAGTACGGCGGCGCCGCGACCTTCATGGCCGAGTACGCCCCCGACACGAAGCGAGGCTTCTGGGGCTCGTTCCTGGAGTTCGGCACGCTGGCCGGGTTCAGTGGTGGCCTGATCATCACGTTGATCCTTCGATCCGCGCTGAGTGACGCAGCCATGACCTCGTGGGGCTGGCGCATCCCGTTCCTCATCGGGCTACCGCTCGGACTGGTCGGGCTGTACCTGCGGACCCGGATGGAGGACACCCCGGTCTTCCGTGAGCTGCAGGAGAAGGAGGAGGTCGAGTCCGGCGCCGGCACGGCGTTGAGGGACCTCTTCCGGGACTACTGGCGTCCGATCATGCGGCTGTTCGGCCTGGTCGTCGCCCTCAACATCGCCGACTACACGCTGCTGACCTACATGCCGACCTACATGCAGCAGACGATCGGGCTCACGGCACAGAACGCTGAGATCGTCGTGCTCATCGGCCAGTTGGTCATGATGGCGCTCATCTGGATCGCCGGCTCCCTGTCCGACCGGGTGGGTCGCAAGCCCATGTGGTGGTTCTCGCTGATCGGCGTGTTCGTCGTCGTGATCCCCTGCTTCTGGCTCATCGGACGTGGTTTCGGTTGGGCCATGCTGGGATTCACCGTGATGGGGCTGATCTTCCTGCCGCAGCTGGGCACCATCTCGGCGACCTTCCCGGCGATGTTCCCGGCCCACGTGCGCTACGCCGGGATGGCGATCAGCTACAACGTCGCCACAGCGGCGTTCGGCGGGACCGTGGCCGTCGTCGACGAGGCCCTGGTCAAGGCGACCGGAAACGACCTGATGCCGGCCTTCTACATGATGGCCGCGATGGTCGTCGGCATGATCGCCCTCATCAAGGTCCCCGAGACCAAGGGCCGTTCCATCCGCGGCCGGCACGTCCCCGGCACCCACGCCGAGGAGGAACGACGCCTCGGCATGCCGCACGCGGAGCCCGCCGGGGGCTGAGCCGAGGCCACGCCGAAGGGGCCGTCACCCAGTCCGGGCGGCGGCCCCTTCCGCTGCGCTGGGAGGTGAGCTCCCGGCATACCCGCTCGGGTGGCGCGGTCAGGAGGTGACGGCGGCGACCGCCTCGCCCCAGATCCGGGCGGCCTCGTTGACCTGGTCGCTGTCGAGCACGAGCGCCGGGATGAACCGGACGACCTCTCCCCAGGGACCGCAGGTGAGCAGCAGCAGGCCGCGCCGGGCGGCCTCCTGCTGCGCGGCCGAGGCGGTCTTGCCGTCCGGGTTGCCGTCGGCGTCGCGGAACTCGTTGCCGATCAGCAGGCCGAGCCCGCGCACGTCGGTGATCTGCGGGTGGTCGGCGGCGACCTTCGCCAGCGCGTCCTTGAGCTCGGCGCCGCGGGCCGCGGAGTTCTCGACGAGCTTCTCCTCCTCGATGACGTCCAGCGTCGCGATGGCTGCGGCGCAGGCGACGGCGTTGGCGCCGTAGGTGCCGCCCTGTGAGCCCGGCCACGCCTTGGCCATGAGCTCCGAGGAGGCCGCGATGCCGGAGAGCGGGAAGCCGCTGGCCAGCCCCTTGGCGGTGACGAGCACGTCCGGCTTCAGGTCGAAGTGGTCCTCGCCCCAGAACTTGCCGGTCCGGCCCCAGCCGGTCTGCACCTCGTCGACGACGAGCTGGATGCCGTACTGGTCCGCGCGCTCGCGCAGGCCCGCGAAGAACCGGGTGTTCCCCGGCACGTAGCCGCCCTCGCCGAGCACCGGCTCCACGAAGAACGCGGCGGTGTCGTTCGGCGCGGACAGCGTCTGCAGCAGGTAGTCGAGCTCCTTGAGCGCGAAGTCGGTGGCCTGCTCGACCGACCAGCCGTAGTGCGTCGGGTTCGGGAACGGCGCCACGTGCACCCCGGCCATGAGCGGTGCGAACCCCGAGCGGAACTTGGTGCCCGAGGAGGTCAGCGATGCCGCGGCGACCGTGCGGCCGTGGAAGCCGCCGTGGAAGGTGATGATGTTGGGTCGCCCGGTCGCCTGCCGCACCAGCCGCAGCGCGGCCTCGATCGCCTCCGAGCCGGAGTTGGCGAAGAACATCCGGTCCAGGCCCTCCGGCAGCACCTCACCGAGCCGGTCGACGAGCGTGAGCAGCGGCCGGTGCATCACGGTCGTGTACTGCCCGTGGATCAGCGTGGCGACCTGCTTCTGCGCCGCCTCGACGATCTTGGGGTGGCAGTGACCGGTGCTGGTCACCCCGATGCCCGCGGTGAAGTCGAGATAACGCCGGTCGTCCTCGTCGTACAGGTAGACACCCTCGCCGCGCGCAGCGACGACGCCGGTGGCCTGCTTGAGGATCGCGGACAGCTGGGCCATGGAAACTCCTCTGGTAGATTGTCGACAATCAGCCTAGGAACGCCACCGGGTCGCCGTCAACGCAGGCTCACGTGCTGGTATGCCGTGTGCGTGGGTAGCGTGGGAACGACCCCTCATCGTCCGTGAAATCGTCCGAGATCGTCACGAAGGAGACGCCGATGACTTCCACCACGACTTCCGCCAGTGGGCGCTCGAGCACGCAGCAGGCGGTCAAGGGTGGCTCGATCACGCCGGCCCGCGAGCAGAAGGTCGTCGAGGCGGTGCCCAAGGGACTGTTCATCGGGGGGACGTGGGTGGACGCCGAGGGTGGGGCGACCTTCGAAGTACACGACCCCTCGACCGGGGCGGTCCTGTGCACGGTCGCCGATGCCACGCCGGCCGACGGGCGGCGGGCCCTGGAGGCGGCGGTCGCCGCCCAGGAGTCGTTCGCCGCGGTGCCGCCGCGCCAGCGCGCCGACATGCTGATGCGCGCCTTCGAGCTGCTGCACGAGCGCATCGAGGACCTCGCGCTGCTGATGACCCTGGAGATGGGCAAGCCGCTGGCCGACTCACGCGGGGAGATCGCCTACGCCGCGGAGTTCTTCCGGCACTTCGCCGAGGAAGCGGTGCGGATCCGCGGCAACTACCAGACGGCGCCGGCCGGTGGGGCGCGGTTCCTGGTCACCCGCCAGCCGGTGGGCCCCTGCATCCTGATCACGCCGTGGAACTTCCCGATGGCGATGGGCACGCGCAAGATCGGCCCAGCGATCGCGGCCGGATGCACGATGGTGATGAAGCCGGCGTCCCAGACGCCGCTGTCGATGCTCGCGCTCGCGCAGATCCTCGAGCAGTCGGGGCTGCCGGGCGGCGTGCTGAACGTGATCACCTCGTCCTCGTCGGGCAAGACGATGGAGCCGCTGATCCGCGACCCGCGCGCCCGCAAGCTGTCGTTCACGGGCTCCACCGAGGTCGGCCGGATGCTGCTCGAGCAGGCTTCTGAGCAGATCCTCAAGGTGTCGATGGAATTGGGCGGCAACGCGCCGTTCCTGATCTTCGAGGACGCCGACCTCGACGCCGCCGTCGAGGGCGCGCTGCTCGCGAAGATGCGCAACATCGGTGAGGCGTGCACTGCGGCCAACCGCTTCCACGTGGCCGAGCCGGTCGCGCGAGAGTTCGCCGACCGCCTTGCCGAGCGCATGAGCGGATTGAAGGTCGGTCGCGGCACCGAGCAGGACGTGAAGGTCGGCCCGCTGATCAACCAGGACGCGGTCGACAAGGTCAGCGAGCTGGTGGAGGACGCCCGCGACAAGGGCGCAAAGGTGGTCGTGGGCGGCCACGCCCGCGAGGGCCGCGGCTACTTCTACGAGCCCACCGTCATCACCGGCGTGGCCAA